>JANODP010000255.1:0-20054 GCA_031412755.1 Schlesneria sp.
AGGGGGCCGAATGATGCTGACGGCCAGCCATGCGTAGACATTCTTCATTCAGAGTCTCCGAGTCCCACGTCGCTCGACCCACCGAGCCCCCCTCACCCGAACCCTCTCCCCCCAAAGTCGGGGGGCGAGGGGACAAGAAAGGAGCCGTTGAAGCTAACACCGTCGCTCATCGTGAACGTCAGCGGCGCGTGGGGCGACATCACACTCAAGGGGATCGATGCGGGAACAACGCCCCTGTTCGCCGGGACGAAGGGGAGCCATTTTGTGACCAGGCATCCCGCGCTGAAAGCGGCTCTCGGTGAGGGCGGCGTCTATGCCGAGACCGCCGACCGGCGGCTGTGCTTCGTGCTGCCGTTTGGTGACGCGGTGCTCGTCGGCACGACGGACGAACGCTGGACGGGACCTCCCGACGAGGCTGTGGCCAGCGGTGCGGAACTCGATTATTTACTGGGCCTCGTTCAAACGGTGTTTGGTCTGACGCTGAGCCGCCTCGACATCGCCGCCCACTACAGCGGCGTCCGGCCGCTGCCCCGCACGACCGATACCAACAACGCCGCCGTCTCGCGAGACCACTCGCTCGCCGAACATCGCCTGCACGGAATCCCCGTCATCACGCTGGTCGGAGGCAAGCTGACGACGTTCCGCTCCGTGGGCGAACAGATCGCCAATCGTGTGTTCCAGCAACTTGGCCTGGCTCGGCAGACCTCGACGCGCGACCGGATGCTCGTCGGCGGAGACGGCTTTCCGCGCGAGCCGTCCGAGTGGCCAAAACTCTGGCAACAGTGGGCCGTCGATTACGGCACGACCGTCGAGGAAGCGAGCGCCCTCTGGCCGCTGTTCGGGATGAGAACGAAGGACATTCTCGCCGCGGTCGTCTCGCAGCCATTGGTCGTTGTCTCGGATACTCCGTTCACAACGCGGGTCATCCGCTGGGTGATCGATCACGAGTGGGTGACGACGCTCGACGACCTGATCGAACGCCGGCTGATGCTCGTCTTCGCACCAGGCCTCACGCTGGCGACGCTGCGCGACTTGGCGGACTGCCTCGTCGCGTCGGGCCGCTTGACGGCAGATGCGGTTCCGTCCGCCATCGAGTCCACTCGCAAACGACTTCAGGTTCACTACGGCCGCGCCGTTGGCGTTGGGGCATCAACGACGGCTCGAAACCGTCTGGACTCGACCTTGGCTTTCTGACACACTCCCGCCCCCCAAAGGACTTGGGCCAATCGATTGCTCCGCGCAGGGAAGCCATTCATGAGCGTGTCTGTTGTCGTCCCGATTTACAACGAAGTCGAAAACATCCCGCTGTTGCACGAGGCCGTGACGAAGGTGATGCAGCAGTTGGGCCGTCCCTACGAGTTGATCCTCGTCAACGACGGCTCGAAGGACGGATCGACTGCCGCGCTGGAAGATCTCGCGCGGCGGGACTCGCACGTCAAGGTGATTGAGTTCCGCAAAAACTACGGTCAGACCGCCGCCATGCAGGCCGGGATGCAGGCCGCCTCGATGGAGGCCGTCATCCTGCTCGACGGCGATCTGCAGAACGATCCGACCGACATCCCGATGATGCTGGCCAAACTCGACGAGGGTTACGACCTCGTCCACGGCTGGCGCAAGAACCGGCAGGACACGTTCATCAACCGCAAGCTGCCGTCGAAGATCGCCAACTGGCTGATCTCGCGCGTGACCGGTTTTCCGGTTCACGATCTGGGTTGCACGCTGAAGGCGATCAAGACGGAGATCGCCCAGGAATTGCAGCTCTTCGGTGAGATGCACCGCTTCATTCCGATCCTCGCCCACTGGCGGGGAGCCCGGTGCGTCGAGGTCGTCACGAATCATCATCCGCGCCGGTTCGGCACGTCGAAGTACGGCATCTCGCGCACGACCCGCGTGCTGCTCGACCTGCTGACGGTGAAGTACTTCATCCAGTACGTCGTCAGCCCGATGAAGCTGTTCGGTTCGATCGGCCTGCTCTGCTTTGTGGTCACCGCGCTGTCGGGGACGGCCACGGCGTGGATGAAGCTCAGCGGGGGAGTCGACATGACCGGCAACCCGCTGCTGTTGCTCACCGCCATGTCGGGCATGATGGGAGTGCAGTTCCTGTTCTTCGGGATGCTGGGCGAGCTTTGTTCGCGAATCTATTTTGCGGCGCAGAACCAGACGAACTACACGGTCCGCAAAACGTGGAACTTCGACGAACCGGCGGTCCCTTTGCAACAGCCGCGCCGCGCCGCGTGACCGGGCCGGATGGCGAACGTGCTCCCCCGCGAAGACCTGCGATCCATCGCACTCAAAACACAAACGGGACTGATCCCTCCATCGAGGCATCAGTCCCGTTGCGTTTCTTGAACCGTCAGAGTCTCGACCAACCCGGCCAAACTATTCGGCGGACTTGTTTGCCGGAGCAGGCTCGTCGCTCTGCTGAGGCCGGATCGACTCGAAGTACTTGCGGATTGTCTGGCGGTGGCCGAGCGGAATGTTCTCGCTCTCGAGCACGGCGTCGCTCATCTTCTTGTACTTCTGATAGACGTCCTTGTAGCCGCGCTGGGCTTCCTGACGGCCTTCCGAGGATGAACTGGTTTCAAACTCGGACACGCCCTCGCCGGCCTGGCCGTTGATCTGTTCCTTGTTCAGGTTCGCGGCAAGGTTCGTCGCATCGCCGTCGATGTTGCCGCTCTCACCCATGCCATAGACCAGCGACGGATTGTTCGACTTCTCCTTCTTCTTCCCCTTGGCGGTGCTGTTCTTCTGGCAGTTCCCTTTGCACTCGCTGAGCGAGGTCAGTTCGGCGTTCAGCAGATCGTTGATCTTCTTCTTGCGGGCCTGTCCCTTCGCCTTGTCGCCGAGCTTCTTCCCAGCTCCCTTCACTTTGTCCGAATCGCCCTCATCGATTCCCTCTGCCAATTCGTTCGCGGCATCGCTGATCGCACCGTCGCCCGCATCGCCCTTCGCCCGCTTGGCGGCCTTCTTGAGCTTCTCGGCCGTGTTGCGCGCCTCATTTCGTTCGAGTTCGATATCGTCCAGTTCGGTCAGCTCTTTTGCGGCTTTGTCGTACTTGCCCTCGGCGAGAGCTTGGCCCGCCCCTTCGAGGGCCTTCGCCGATGCCATCGCCTCGCCGATCTCCTGCAACTGCTGGTCAACCTGCTCCAAACTGGCCTGGCTTTGCGCCGACTGAATCGCTGCCTGCATCTCGGAGATCTTCGCCAGGGCCTCCTTTACATCGACGCCCGGTTCCTTCAACTCCTCGGCCTTCTGTTTGAGTTCCTTCAGGAGTTGCTCCAGTTCGGGATCGACATCCTTGTTCAATTCTTCTTCGAGTTCCTTCAGGCTGTCGGCGATCTCGTCGGCTTGAGCGACGATGTTCTCATCGGGCGTCGAGGGAGAGGCGGAGGCCTCGTCCTGCTTGAGCGGCACCAGCGCGAGAACCAGCGCCGCCGCAGCGGCCAAGATCGCACCCGGCAGGAATCGCGGAGCCTGATACGGCGCGACGGCCTTCGGTTCGACGCGACTGAGGTGCGACATCGCATCCGCCAGTTGCAACTCGGCAAACGCGGCCTTGTCGGCGGGAACCTGCTTCCGCGCGAAGTCGAGTGCCGACTCGGTGCGGTCTTTCAATTGATAGTGCCGATCAACAGCCCGAGCCGCCGCGACCCAGTTCGGACGGGGCAACAGCCACGCCAGCGCGGCCACGGCACCGACAATCGGTCCCGCCAGCAACGCCATCGTCGCCGCCCAGTTCCCCTCGGCCCAACCGGTCGTCAACCGGGCGACCCCGCATCCGAGGCCAATCGCCGAGCCGAGCAACAGCCCGCCCACCACCCAGACCGCAATGGTCTGCCACACCTGACGACGCTGTACCGGCTGAAGTCTCGAACGCAGGGACTCGGTCATGTCATGTCTCCGTAACTTGGATCGTCAACACCGCACGTCAGACAAGTTGTCTAAAGATATCGACCGTTTTTCGCATCGGCAAGCGCATTTCTTACCGATCACCGCGCCAACCACCAGATTTCAGGTGCCACGGCGGAATCTCAGGCCGTCCACTTTTGTGAGCTGTCCGGCTGGGACACTTCAACCAACGGCCGATCCGTTCCGGTCACCAACCGCCAGAGCAGTGGAACAACCCGTGTTTCCAACGTCGCTCCGCCCTCGACATCTGAACGCATCACCAACGCCGGAACTCCACCATCAAACCGGTAGAGTTCCAACGACCACGGATCGCGGTCGAGCAGCAACAGTTCCCGTGTGCCAACCTTCCCGTAGAACTCGAGCTTCTCACGCGAGCTGTCATTCGGGCTGATGATCTCAATCACCAAGTCCGGCCCGCCGAAGAAGTGCGTCTTCTTGTTGACCGCCTTCGTCCCATTGAGGAACACGACGACATCGGGACAGCGGTAGTTCTCCTTCCATTTCTGAGGGCGATCCGAAATGTTGCAGCCGGGCAGGACCATTCCCAACTTCTGATCGTCGATGAGAAACAAGAGGATGCTTGTCAGTCGCCCGACCAAGCCTTGATGCTCGATGTTCGGATACGCGTTCATGATGTAGACCCCATTCCAAACCTCGTCGTACCGGTCGGCACCACGCATGCGACGGTGGCGGATCAGACTCCGTTCGAGATGTCGGTCGGTAATCAAAGTGGTCATGTTGGTTCTCGATGAAACGATTCAACCATCAAATCAGAAACGGCGAATTGGCCACCACAAGCTGAAGTCGATCCGGCGGAGGGCTACGTCCAAGATAAACAGCAAGATTGCCGCCGTCACGAGATACGGCCAAAGCGGCGTGGAGCGCGGGACCGTTCGCGGTGCGTTCGCGTTCGTCGTGCCGAGGCCCGGTGAGCCGGGGGCCGATGACGGTTCGGTGAACAACTCTTCGGGACTTGGATTGAAGCGGCCTCCCGTGGCGGCGGCGAGGGATTTCAACAATTCCTCGTTGGTCGGACGGAGGCGGAGTTCGTCCGGATAGCCCACGATCAGGCCGCGCGTTTGTTGATGGAGCAGCGTCCCGCCCGCCGTCTTTTGCGAAAGGTTCATGTGGTACGCCCCCGAGGCCGGCGTGTCGAACTCGGCCACGTAGCGGCCCGGCGCGGTCTGCTTCATCTCCAGCTTGCGTTGTCCCAACTGCGGGTCGATCACCGTCACTTCGGTCTCGGCCTGGTTGAGGAATTTTCCGGTGGGGTCGATCGCGTCGAGTGTCACCGTCGCACGGCGACGCTCCTGCTTCACCTCGACGATCACCCCCTTCACGTCGTTCTTCCGCATCGACTGGCGGACGACCTGCGCCCAGAACTTGCTGTAGCCGGGCCAGGTCAGCCACTCGGCCCCCCAGCGGCTCTTCGCATCCGACGTGAAGGCGACCGTGGTCCCGAGGCCATACCGCCACCAGCACAACAGCGGGTCGCCAGCTTCCGTTGCGAGGATGAACTCGCAGGTCGCCTTGGGCCTCGTCACGACGTAGCCCAGCAGGAACGGAGCCGTTTCAAAGTCGATGCCGGTCAGCGCGGGAGTCGGGCGGATCACCTGCGGGACGAACGGTTGTTCGTTGATCGCCGACTTGCTCGCCGTCATCGTCTCCTTCGCGAAGATCTGCGGCAGCGTCGCCGGGTCGGTCGCCGAAAAGAACCGGCCCTGCCCCACGCGAGCGATCTCTTCCAGCAACTTGTCGTCGCACCCTTCGCCCACACCGACGGTCGAGCAGGTGATGCGAGACGACGCCATCTGCGTCGCGATTCCCTCAAAATCGCCCGGCGAACTGATGCCGTCGGTCAGCACGATGACATGCTTCAGCTTGGCCGTTGACCCCTGCAGGATGTTGTACGCCTCCTCCATCGCGGGATACATCGTCGTCCCGCCGCCCGCCTCGATGCGGCTGATGTCTTCGATGATGCGGCCCTTGTTCGACGCCGATTGGAAATCGCTCACGACGAAGAAGTCGCCGTCAAACGCGATCACGCCGAGCTGGTCTCGCGGACCGAGCAACTCGGCCGCGCTCTTCGCCGCCT
Organism: Schlesneria sp.; assembly: GCA_031412755.1. Lineage (GTDB taxonomy): Bacteria > Planctomycetota > Planctomycetia > Planctomycetales > Planctomycetaceae > Schlesneria. Next base: position 6,005 of record JANODP010000255.1, read on the forward strand.
CCTTGGCCATCTCGATCTTGTCGCCCCCCATCGAGCCCGACTTGTCGATGACGAGGACCATCCCCAGCGACGGCTTTTCCTTTTCCTTCTCGAAGTCCGACCGGACCGGCAGGATTTCTTCGAGCACCGTTTTGTAGTAACCCCCCAGCCCGAACGACTGGTCGCCGCCGAGCATCATGAACCCGCCGCCCAAGTCCTGCACATACGTCCGCGCCAATTCCATCTGCCGTTGAGAGAGCGCCGTCGCCGGGACGTTCGACAGCGCGAGCAGTTCGTAATTTTGCAGGTCGGCCAGCGACTCGGGCATCCCTTCGACCGGCCGCACATCGACCTCGATCTCCTCCTGCTGCAGCGCCCAGACGAGTTGCTGCGCCAGTTTCGGATCGCTCTCGATCAGCAACACTCGCGGCTTGCCCGTCGTGAAGACCAGGCCCGATTCGGTGTTGTTGTCGAGCAGCGTGTCGGTCTTCAGCCCGCCGATCTTCACCGTGTACTGAGCCAACCGCTCCCCCGTGATCGACTGCTGGAAGCGGAACCGGTTCTCCCCCGCCTTCAACTTCCGAGTCTCACTCAGCACCTTGTGAGCCCCGCGAAAGACCTCGACCAACCCTTCGTCCTCGTGGTTCGAGTTGATGACGACCTCGACGTAGAACGGCTCGCCCTCGCGCACCTGCGCGGGGACTTCGACCGCCGCAACCTGCACCTCGGGGTTGTCGCGCACCTGGAGCGGGACCGTATCAATCGGGATCAGGCTGCCGGATGTCGTTCGATGGGACTGATGGGACGACGAAGACGGTCGGGACGGCGCCGTCCCATCAGTCGCATGAGTCCCATTCGTCTCATTAGAAGCGGCTCCACTTGTTTGCCGCCCCCCAAACGCCGTCCCCAGCGCCGCCTGCAGCGCATCCCCGGCCGTCTGATTCCCATCGCTCAGCAACACGATGCGCGGCACATAATCGGGAGGCATCGCACCCGCCGCCGACCGAATCGCGGCGGCAATGTCCGTCGCATTGCGGTCCAGTCGCGAATCGCGACCCGAAAACGGAGAACCAGAAATCGGCTCCTTCTCCGCCCCTTTGGTCCCTTCCGTCGCTGGCGTCCCTCCTCTTTGATCCGCCCCCACTGCGGCAGGCCGTTCCTTTGCAAGCACACCCGCCTGTGAGGCGAACGGCAGAAACATGACTTTGTTCTCACCCACCCGCCCCGCGTCGGCCAGCAGCTTGTCGAGATACTCATCGACCTGGCTCTTCTTCGCGGCCACCGGTTCCTTCGCCGCGTTCCCCGTCGCGACCGGATCGTCCTCCTCGTCACCGGCCACACTGAGGCTCTGGTCGATCGCGACGATCACGAACTGCTGCGACGTCGGCCGGAGCAGTGCCAGCCCACTCATGGCCAATGCCAGCAGCGTCACAACCAGGCAGCGCGTCAGCAACGACACCACGATCTGCCTCGGAGGAAAGTCCGACAGCGACCTCCGGAAGTACCACACCAACAACGGCACCACGACAACCAGCGAAGCCAGCCACCACGGGTGCGTCAGGTCAAATGAAATGTTGTCGAACATCAATGGCACTCTTCTCCGATCCCATCCCCGCAAATCGAGGTGAGGACAAGGTCGTCAACTAATCACCCGCCGCTGGTACAGACACCACTCGACCGTCGTCAGCACCAGCCCCAGGAGCAGCAGCCAGAACCACATCGGCCGCGAACCGAGACCGGCCAGGACCGGTGAGACGGCGACCTTCGTTTCCAGCAATTCCTCGGAAGGCCGAATGTCGGACTCGGCGACACTTGCGAGGTTGCAGGCGATTTCGAGCAACGGGCTGAGGGGCAAGGGCTGAGGGGCAAGCGACGGAGAAGGGTTGGAAGAAGACACCGCAGTGGTCTTTTCCGTTCCTGGCCCCTCAACCCTCAGCCCTTGGCCCACCACGATGCTCCACACCCCGCATTGGTCGAGCGGCCCCACGATCAGCTTCTCGACATTCGCCGGCAGCGGCTTCAGTTCACCGGTCGGGCTGCGAAGCGCGAGCGGCTCGCCCTTCGAGGGGCGTGAAAAATCGGAGGTCGTCACGGTGGCGAGCGATCCGGCGGGAAGGGACTCGCGCAGGTCGCCCTTGTTGCCCGCGAACCAATGCAGGGCGTTGGCGACGGTGATCGGGAAGGCCGTGCGCAGCGGAAGGTCACCCTTGTCGAGGTTCACCGTCAGCACGAGCACCTTGCCTTCCGGGCGGTTCACGGCGAAGAAGATCGGTTCCTTCGTGACGGCCTCGGCGAGGATTTGGGTTTCGTCGGGGCGAGTCGGAGTCAGTTGGCGGGCCTCGGGCATGAGGACATTGTCGAGACGGACATGTGCCATCAGCGGGCTGTCCTTGTCCTGCTTCGTCACGATCGGGTTCGCAATCGGTTCGCCTACCGTGTAGAGGTCGCTGGCGTTGGCCGGGTCGATGATGAAGACCTGTCCGGCGGGAAGCTTCTCCGGTGCGACGCGATGAAACACGACGACCGTTCCCGCCGGAATCGTGGCCGGCGTTTCCGCCACCACGGTCAGTCTCACGAGCGGATTGACCTCGAACACTTTTTGCAGGAACAGATTTCCCGACGTGACGAGCAGCACGGGCTGAATCTCGCGCCGAGGCAACACGGCCCGCGCGGTGTTGTCGGCGGCGAGAGCGTCGTCGTGCGTCAGTTTCGCGATCAGATGGCCTCCCTCGGCAGATGTCTTCTCGAACACCTGACTCCACTTGCCGCCCGCTTCCAACTTGAGCGGCACCACGTCGATCGGCTCGTCGTTGAGTTCGACCTCAAACCGACATTCGACCGGCTGATCGGAGGCGTTTCGCACTTCGGCGAGAATCTCATAGCCCAGCGGATCGACGAGCGATCGCCGGACTTGGAACTGCACGATCCCCACGTTGGATGATCGCTCACCGATGACATGCAGTTTGACGGGCGCTGCTTCTTTCCCATCGACTAGCGCGGAACTCGGAGCGCGGAGCGCGGAGTCAGCAGAGTCTGTCACGTCGGTTTTGTTTTCTTGCTCCGCACTCCGCACTCCGCGCTCCGCACTCTGCATTGTCTCCGCTCCCTCAAACCGCCCATCGCTGAAGACCACCACCTCGGGCTGCTTCCCATCCTGCCGCTCGCCGAGCAACCGCTGGCCAAGCGCCACCGCATCGGCCACGTGTGACGGACCGTCTGTCGCCGCCACGGCATCGAGTCCGTTGCTCACCGTTTTCTGACGACCCGTGAATCCGACGACGACCTGCGGTTGAGTCCCCGCCGTCACCAGCGCCACTTCGTCGCGGTGCCGCATCCCCGCGATGATCTGCCCCGCCTGACGCTTGGCCTCGGCCAATCGAGTCGGCTTCGCATCGGTCGCGTTCATGCTGGCCGAGTTGTCCACCACGACGACAATCCGCCGCGCGGCCCGCACCTCCCAGAAGAAGTACGGATCGGCCACGGCCAGCGCCAGAAACGCGAGCATCGCCAGTTGCATCAACAACGAAACAAGGTGCCGCAGCCGTTGCCAGATCGAGCGGGGATTCTGCTCGTCGAGCACCTGCTTCCAAAACATCACCGTCGAGACGGGCTGACGACGGAGCCTGATCTTTAAGATGTAGAAAACCACAATCGGCACAGCGAGAGCGAGCCAGAGCAGCGATGAGGGGGAGTCGAAGAGCATGGCGGGCTTTTAGTGACGAGATGAAAGTGACGAGTAACGAGGGAAGAAAGAGGGGTGACGAGATGAAAGTAACGAGTAACGAGAGAAGGCCAGGCTAAAAAGCGACTCGCCAACTAACGGGTCATTTGTGTCGGTTCGATTCGACGGCTGACCGTAGGCCACCGATGACGCGACTGCACTCCTCGCCGAGCTTCATCAATCGATGGAACTCGGGTTCCTCGAGGTAACCGACATCAAGGGCCACATACAATTGTGACCGCACTTCGCCGCTCGATCCTTTGGCGATGCTGAGGAACCGGTGAAAGTCACCGGGATTTCCTCGTTCGTGGCCTTCGGCCACATTGGACATGGTGGAAACCGAAGCTCGTCGAATCTGATCCTTCAGGCTGAAGTCGCGTGCGAACAAGCCGGTGTTCGAGGCGAGATAGATTTCCTTCGTCAGCACACGAGCCTTCTGCCAAGCAATCAAGTCCTCAAACCGCGTCACTTGTCCGCTCATCGCGTCCCTTTCTTCTCTTTTCTCGTTACTCGTCACTTTCCTCTCGTCACTCTCAACTCACCGCTCCCGCCGTCCGCATCATGCGCAGGACGAGGTCTTCAAAGTTCACGTCGTTCGTCGTCTGAGTACATCCCAGCCCATATCGCTTCCCATAGGCGGCGACTCCCGTTTGGAAGTCGTTGAAGACGCGGCGGTATTCGCGCAGCGCTCGTTCGGTGATCGTCACCTTGCGCAGCGAGTCGGTCTCGATGTCCACCAGTTCGATCTCGCCGAGCAGATTCGGTTTCGCTTCGGCCGGGTCGTGGATCTGGATGAGGTGAGGTTCGTAGGTCCGGTGCCGCAGCAGGTCGAGTCCCCGTTCATAGCCGCTCGGGTCGAAGAGGTCGCTCACCACGACGGCCAGTCCGCGGCGCTGCGGTCTCAGGACGAAGCTGTTCACGATGCGGCCGAGGTTCGTGTCGGTTCCCTGCGGTTCGAGGTTCTCCAGAAACCGCAGCAGCGACAGGATGCGGTCCTTGCCGCGCGTCAGCGGGAAGTCGCCGAGAATCTCCTGCGAGTACGCGACGACCGAGACGCGGTCGAGGTCCGCCAGCGCGATGTACGCCAGCGCCGCCGTCACCTGCCGCGCGAGATCGAATTTGGGAGGCTTGCCAAACGTCATGCTGCGCGAACAGTCGAGCAGGAAGTAGACGTGCAGGTCCTCCTCCTCCTGAAACCGCTTCAGCAGCAGATCGCCATGCCGCGCGTAGATGTTCCAGTCGAGATGCCGGAAGTCGTCGCCGGGCGTGTACTCGCGATGGTCGGCGAACTCGATCCCGCCCCCCATCTGCTTCGTCCGCCGCTGAGCGAGCAGCGACCCGCGAAACACCCGCCGCGAGATCAGCGACAGATATTCCAGCTTCTTCAAAAAACCGCCATCGAAGAGCATGTCTCACCTCAGTCAATGTTGCCTTCAGTGACGCCTCTGCCAGTACCCCGGTTTGCGACTGTGATGAGCGACGGCGACGATCTCGATCTGTTCGGGACGGATTCGATAGAGCAGATCGAACGGGAATCGATCGACCGGATGACGATAAACGTCTCGACCGGCGGTCGGTCTGGCCGGTGGATCGAACATGAACCGATCAATGGCCCGGTCCACTTCGGTCAGGAATTCCTCACCCACCCCTGCTTCTTGCCTGTTGTACCACTGAGCCGCCTCGCGCATTTCGCGCAATGCGGGATCGAGGAAGATCACCTCGGTCATCACTTCAGCCCCTCACGAGCCAGTCGCATTGCTTCGTCGCGTCGGACGGAACCGATCTTGCCCGAGTCGAAGTCGGCAATACGTCGCTGGGCTTCGTCTTCCCAAAGCAAGTCGATCTCTTCGCGCGAGAGTACCACTTCATCGTGAGTCGTGTCCTCTAGGCTCAGCAGCAAGCGGTACGTCAACTTGGCGCGATCGCGCTCGTTCCAACCGAGGACCGTCGCAATCATTTCGTTCTCAGTTTGATGACCAGCAGACATTCCCATCTCCCCACTTCACACGGTCGCTTGTCGATCAACCAATGGTAAGAGCACTCAACCCTGAACCGCCTTCAAGATACCCTCGACCACCGTGTCGGTCTGCACCCCTTCCGCCTGGCCTTCGAAGTTGAGGAGGATGCGGTGGCGGAGGACTCCGAGGGCGACGGCCTTCAGATCGTCCCGGGCCACGTGGTAGCGGCCGTCGAGGATCGCGAGGATTTTGGCGGCGAGGATCAGCGCTTGGGCACCGCGCGGGCTGCTGCCGTAGCGGACGAAACGCTTGGTGATCTCGGGCGCGGCGGCGTTGTCGGGGTGAGTCGCCAGGATCAGCGTGATGCCGTAGCGGCGCACGTCCTCGGCGATCGGAATCTGCCGCGTGAGGTGGCTCATCGCGAGGACACGCTCTCCCGTGAGAACCGGCGCGGCCTGCGGAGACGTTGCTTCCGTGGTCCGGTCGAGAATCGTTTCCAACTCTTTCAGCGACGGGAACTTCACGATCAGCTTGCTGAAGAAGCGGTCGAGCTGCGCTTCGGGCAGCGGGTACGTTCCCTCCATTTCCAGCGGGTTCTGCGTGGCGAGGACGAAGAACGGCTCGGGCAGCTTGTACGTGTGACCGGCGATGGTGACGGTGTGCTCCTGCATCGCCTCGAGCAGCGCCGACTGAGTCTTCGGCGTCGCGCGGTTGATTTCGTCCGCGAGCAGGATGTTGGTGAAGATCGGCCCCTGCTGGAACTCGAACTTCTTTTGCCTGTCCGGCGTTTCGAGGACCACGTTCGTGCCGAGCAGGTCCGCCGGCATCAGGTCGGGCGTGAACTGGACCCGGCTGAACTTCAGGTGCAGTGCGTCGGCGAGCGTTCGGACCAGCATCGTCTTGCCCAACCCCGGCACACCTTCGAGCAACACGTGTCCGCCGCCGATCAGGCAGGTCAACGTCCCCTGCACGATGTCGTCCATGCCGACGATCACCTTGCCGACCTCGTCCCGAAGCCGTTTGAAATCTTCCCGGAACTGATCGCACTGCTGCTGCGTCTCTGCGGTCGTCGTCATGCGGTGTGGCTCCTGTTCGTGGTTCTCGTCATCGCACCGGCGGCCAGCCTGTGAGTACTTTGGTCCGACGTCAGACTGACTGAAAGAGATGAAGAGCAAAAAGGCACACGCGGGCAGCATGTGCCACGAGTCGGCGGCGAGATTCTGTCGGTGGTCGCTTCACAACGCAAGCAAGTCCAGACAGAATGCCTATCGTCTGCGGATGCGTTTCCTTTTCTTCGTTCGCTTCGTTTCCTGCTGTTCATTCCAGAGTCACCTGGAACGGGAGGCCGCGAAGGAAACAAAGAGCAATCCTTTCGGAGTCTTCTCCCATGAGTTCGCTTTCTTCCCTCTGGTGGCGTGGTTTGGCTGTGGCCTGTGTGACGCTGGGTCTGGCCGTTTCGTTCCCGCTCCTGTCTCAGGAGGTTGATCCCGAGGAAGCCAAGGAGAAGGCGATCATCGACCGCTTCGTGACGGTTCTCGAAAAGAACCCGCGGCGGGGAACGGCGCTCGACAAGGTGTACGGTTTTCACGTCGAACGCGGTTCGCTCGACGGGCTCATCAAGGCGTACCGCGAGAAAGCGGGCAGCGCGAAGGGGACGGAGGCGGCCACCGCATGGATGATCGTCGGATTGACGGAGTCGCTGCGCGGGCAGGATGCGATGGCGGTGAAGGCGTTCGGAGAGGCCGAGACGCTCGACCCGGCGAGCTATCTCGCGTCGTACTACCTCGGTCTGTCGCAGGTCTTGATCGGACAACCGGACAAGGCGGCGGAGGCCCTGGAGCGGGCGACGCAGCGCAAACCGGCTCAGGCCGATCAACTCGACGTCTTTCAGGCGCTGGGCCGCGTCTATCAGCGGGCTCAGAAGTCCGACAAGGCTCTCGAAGTTTGGAACCGCCTCGAAAAGCAGTTCCCGAACGATGCCCGCGTGCAGGAGCAGATCGCCACGACCCTGCTCGAAGAGGGCGAACTCGCCGCCGCCCTGCCGCGCTTCGAGAACCTGGCCAGGACGACGAAGGACAAGTACCGGCAGTCGCTCTTTCAGATGGAAGCGGCCGAGATCAAGGTGCGACTCGGAAAATCGGTTGATGCGATCAAGGAGTTCGAGAAGCTGCTGAGTCAGCTCAACCCCGACAACTGGCTGTTCCGCGAAGTCCGTCGGCGGATCGAGAACGTCTATCTGCGGACCGACGATCAGGCTGGGTTGATCGCGTACTACGAAGCCTGGACGAAGAAGAATCCCGAGGATCTGGAAGCGATCTCGCGGTTGTCGCGGCTGCTCGCGGGACTCGGTCGCGGGCCGGAGGCTCAGGCGTGGCTCGAGCAGGCGCTCAAGGTGGCGCCGACGAAGAAGGAGCTGCGTCACGCGCTCATCGGCCAGTTGCTGTACGAGCAAAAGATCGTCGAGGCGATCGCGCAGTACGCGCAGCTCGACAAGCACGAGCCGAACAATCCGGACACGCTGCGCGACTGGGGCCGCGCGATCCTGAAGGACACCGCCCGCGACGAGGCCACTCGCAAAAAGGACGCGGCCGCCGTGTGGCGACGGCTGACGGCCGCCAAGCCGAAAGATCCGCTCGTCGCGTCCCAGGTCGCCGAATTGTTTCGGTCCGTGGAGATGACCGACGAGGCGCTGGAGCTCTATCAAAAGGCGATGGCTCTCGCGCCCGAAGGGGCTCAGTACAAGGAATATCTCGGCGAGTACTACCACTCGCTGAAGCGCAAAGATGAGGCGATGGCGACCTGGCGGCTGATGGTCGAAGGGAAGTCGAAGACCGCGGCCAACATGGCCCGTCTCGCCGAAGTCCTCTCCGGTTTCGGATACCTCGCCGAAGCGGTCGAAAGCAACGCCGAAGCCTGCAAACTCGACCCGAAGGAGATCAACCTCCAAATCAAGCAGGTCGATCTGTTGTCCCAGGCCGACAAGCACGACGAGGCGCTGAAGCAGCTCGACGTCGTCAAGAAGCTGGCGGCGAACGATGAGGAGCGCGAGGCCTGGCTGGGTCGCGAGTTGAAGGAACTGATCGCGATCAACAAGCTGAAGGATCGAGTCGCCGACGTGGCGAAGGAGTTGGCGGGACCGGGGGACAAGGGGACCACGGGACTGGGGGACAAGGCCAAAGCGGAACTCGCCGACAAATGGTTCTGGCTGGCTCGGGCCTACGAGGCCCAGCGGGAGTTGAAGGAGGCCGGGCAGGCGGTCACGAAGGCGAGCGAGCTCGCGCCGCAGTCGATTCCGATCCTGATGTCCTCGGCGCGGATCCTCGAAGCGCAGAACAATTTGTTGGCGGCGGTCGAGATCAACACAAAGCTGGCCGCTGTGGACCGGCGTTATCGGACCGAGTACCTCAAGAAGGTGGCTCAGCTGGAAGTGCAACTCGGACGCCGCGACAAGGCGGTTCAGGCGGGCCGCGATCTGCTCGCCGCCGCTCCCGGCAATCCCGAGTTGTACGAGTTCTTCTCGCAACTCTGCTTCCAACTGGGTGAGGCCGAAGAGGGGCTGCAGGCGCTGCGGCGTTCCGTCCGCGTGAACCCGACCGAACCGAAGGGCCTGTTGCTGCTGGCCGGTGCGCTCGGCGAGCAGTTCCGCACGAGTGAAGCCATCGAGCTGTACTGGCGCGCGTTCGAGAAGGCGGGCAATCTCGAAGACCGTTTGGGTGTGGTGCCGAAGCTGGCGGAGTTGTATCTGCAAACGAACCAGTTCGACCGGTTGCTCGAACGGCTCGAACGTCAGCGCCGCGAACCGAACCAGCAGCGCGAGATGACGATCTGCCTCGCGCAGGCCTATCAGTCGGCGGGCGACGACGGCAGCGCGCGGCAGGAGTTGGAGAAGCTGCTCACCGAAGACAGCCGCGACACGCAGTTGCTGACTCAACTGGTGAAGCTCTGCGAAACGGACGGCGACCTCGACGTGGCCGTGCGCTACCAGCAGCAACTCAACAAGGCGTCTCCCGGCAAGGAGGGGACGATGCGGCTGGCCGGATTGCTGATGAAGGCGGGCGAGACCGAAGAGGCGACCGCGCTGATGTCTCAACTGACGGCGGACGAGAAAGACCCCGAACAGGTTCTGAAGTCGATCGACTCGCTGTTGAACACGAAGCAGTTCGAGCAGGCCCTGACGCTCGTCGGAAAGCTCACGCGCGATCAGCCGAAGAATTGGGAACTGCTTTACCGCGAGGGTGCCGCGCTGGCGAAGACCAAGCCGGAGGAAGCGTCAAAACGGTTCGAGGCCATTCTCGCCCTGAATTTAAAGGACAACGAACCGAGCCTGGCGGCGAAGAATGCCGCCAAGAAGGCGGCCGCGTCACCGCGGGGTCAACTGGCGATGGGCTACGCGGCGATGCAGCAGCAACAGCAGCAGCATTCATTGCAGTACCGCGTCCAGTACATCCACGCGATTCGTCAGGCCGTGAATCTGGATAACCAGGAGTACTACGGCGGCGGCTATCAGCAGCAACAACAGTTCTGGGTGCCGACCGATTACGGGCAGGCGCGGATGGCGGCGTTCGCGTGGCAGATGGCTTTCGCGCAGAACGGCGGCAAGCTGAATGAATTCATCCAGGCGCGGAAGGACTCGGCTGCGAAGGCGACCGAGCGACGCGACCTGATCGACTGGTACTACCTCGCGTCGCTCAAGCACGACGGCAAGGAGCAGTACCTGATCCTCAAGCAACTCTCGCAGCGGCCGGACGCCGATCGCGAGGTTCGGCAGATGTATCTCTACTCGCTCACCCAACGAGGCCCGGCCGAGGGTGAGGCGGCCACCGTCGCCATCGCTGAGGTGGAGGAGACCGGCGACGGTGGAGTCATGGAAGCGGAGGAAGACCAGTTCGGCAATCGGACCCGCGTGAATCTCGCACCGCTCGACAAGGACGAGTTGGAGCACGTGATGGCGATCTCGCGCGAAATGGCCTCGCTGACGGAATTGGACCAGCACAACTGGGGCGTCGGGACGCACCTCGAACTGATCGCGGGCGAATTGAAGCGATCCGGTCGCAAGGCCGAAGCCAGGAAGATGTACGACGACGCGCTGGCCGCCGCGAAAGAGCCGATCCAGATCGCGGGTGTCTTGCAGGGTGTCGTTCAACGCGGCGACTACGACACGGCGATCAAGCTGCTCGATCGCCTGGCGGAGCTTGCGCCGAAGGGGGGCGCGCCCCAGGTCAGCCCGACCGGCCAGTTCAACTACACGCAGTACCTGTTGACCCCCGAATACCAGGCGCAACTGCTCGGTCAGTTGATGCTCAATCGCGCCAAGGCCAAGAAGTTGGACGACGTGTTCGGGCTGTGGCAGCGGTATCTGAAGATCGTCGCCGCCAAAGCGGCGGTTCCTCAAACGCCGCAGGCCCTCGCCGCGAAAAAGCGGCAGGCGGCGCAGATGTATGGCAGCAGCAGCCAATACCTCCACGTCTGGCACGCCTCGGGTCACCAGCGCGGCGAGCAAATTGACTTCCCGACGGTGAACGACGTCTACGATCAGGCGTCGTTGCAGATGCTCCGGCAGACGTTCGTGTTCTACCGCGATGCCGAACAGGCGGCGAAGCTGATCGAGGAGTTCGCGACCGCGCTGAAGGATCCGCAGACTCCGGCGACGCAGCGCCCGTTGTGGCAGTTCGGGCTGGGGTACCTCCACTGGTGGAACGATGAGAAGGACGAGGCCCTTACCACGCTCAGCGATGCCGTGCAGCAAGTGCCCGACAACCACGATTTGAAGTTTGAACTGGCCCGATTGCACGAGAAGCGCCGCGAGTTTTCCGAGGCGCTCGCGCTGATCGACACGCTGACACCGGGCGATCAGGCGGCGTTGCAACAGCGCGAGGTCATGGCCCTGCGGCTGTCCGTCAACAGCGGCGAGATCGACCGGGCGAGAACGGCCGCCGAACGCCTGTTCGGGCTGCGGCTCGACTCGAACCTGCAAATGGCCCTCGCCAAGCAGATGCACCAACTGGGCATGCACGAGCAGGCCGAGGCGGTGCTCGCGCGGGCGGGCCGTCAGGCGGGGAACAAGACCAACGTCCTGTCGAGCCTGATGGAACAGTACGCCTCGACCGGCAAGAACGACGTCGCGGTGCAGATCGCCCATCAACTGCTGCGACGTTCAAAGCCGAGCGGCAACGCGGCACAGCAGCGCTACCGCAGCGGCGACGGCACAGACCCGACGCGCATGCAGGCGCTGCAGGTCATGAACCGCTCGGGCAAGCTGCCCGAGATGATTGCGAAGGTCGAATCGCAGTTGAAGAACTCGCCCAAGTCGCAGCGGCTGCTGGAAACGCTGCTCGAATATCACGCCGCCGCCGGCAATGACAAGAAGGTGGAAGAGATCACCGCGAAGTTGTCCGAGTCCAAATCGGACGATCCCAAGTTCCGGTATCAACTCGCGATGAAGCTGTTGGATGCGGGAAAGACGAAGGAGGCGAACGCTCATCTGAAAGTCGTCTTCGAGAAGGAACCGCGACTGGTCATGAACCAGTACTGGGAGTTGCAGAACAAGTACCGCGGCACGAACCAACTGAACGATCTGGCCGATCTGTACGAATCGGTCGACTTGAAGATCTTCCGCCAGCAGCCGTATGTCCTGAGCAACGTCATCAGCAACATGTCGCAGCAGGAGCAGACGAAGGCCCGCGCCCTGACGATGTTCAAGAAGGCGTGGGAGGCTTTGCCCGATTCGCGGGCGGAACTGCTCGGGCAGATGCACGACGAAAACTTCTGGAAGCTGCCCGAAATCTACGATTACGCGCGGCAGGGGATCATTCCGACCGAGACCTCGGTCCGGCAGAACCGCTGGCACGGATACGCCTCGACCATCTCTTACGATCAGGATGGCAAGATCACGACGCTGCACACGCGGGTGCTCGATATCGCCGCCAAGCAAAAGAGACTCGATGCCCTGGGCGAGGAAGTCGCCGCCGCCTTCAAGAAGCTGCCGACCTGGACCGGCGGCCAGGCCTTTCTGGCGCTGATCGATCTTCGCCGGGGCCGCGTCAGCGAGGCCAAGACCGCGCTGGAAACGATGATCCCCGCGTTTACAAAACTGACCGGCAACGACCAGTACTACGTCGCCTACGCCCAGCGCGTGATCGGTCAGGAATTGATGGTTCACGAACCGTGCGTCGATCTGGCGATCCGCTATTTCGAGCTGGCGGTCACCAACGATCGTGACAACGGCAACGAGTTCCAGTACACGGCGGGCAAGCCGCTGATGGTGCTGCTCAAAAAGCAGGGGCGCAAGGACGAGGCGCGGCAGGTGCTCATCAAGGGAATGGTGACGCGCGATCCCGGCTACAACGACCCCCAGTACATGGCCTATCGTCGGGTCGCCAATGCCGTCTCCATCGGCAAGGAGTTTCAGGAGTTGGGTTATCCCGCCGACGCGATCAAGATCTATCAGCGGGCACTCTCCAGCGGCGATGACCTGACGATGGCCCAGCGTTACGGCGGCGATCAGTACAAGCAGCAATTGCAGACCGCTCTGAACAAGTCGCTGGAGCAACTCAAGCCCGAGTCGCTGGCGGAACTGCTCACCCCGCCGGTCAAACCCGCCGCGGTGGTGAAGCCCAATCCGGCGGTACCGTCGCCGGCGCCGAGACCGGGACGGAACCAACCCAAGGTCGAAGAGCCGGTCGAAGACTTCACGTCGGTCGATCTCATTCTGATGCTCGACTCGCGCGAGCTCGACAAGACGAAAATGGCGAGTGCCCTCGTGAAGCTCGTCGGTGGATTGACGACCAATCCCGAAATGCTCGCCAAGACGAAGTCCGCTCTGGCGGAGGCGCGCGCGAAACGTCCGGACGACGTCGGCGCGGCGATCCTGGCGACGCACCTGGCCCTCGCCGGCAAGGACGATGCGGCGAAGAAGGCCGCCGTCGATGAATTGCTCGCGATGATCGACCGGCTGCCGCTCGAAGCGCCTCCCGCGAAAGGGGGCTTCACGACGAAGCAACGTGTTGCCGCGATGCAGCAGGCGCAGTTGTGGCTCGTCGCGCGCGACTGCTGGAAGGCCGAGCCCCTGCGCGCGGCGGGAGACAAGCTGGCCGGACGTGCCCTGGAAGCTGCGAAGCGTCAATCCGACAACGGCTACGCGCTGGCCATCCTGCGCGAATGGGGCCAGATCGCGCTCGACGCGGGCGACAAGGCGACCGCCGAACAAAAATGGACCGAGATGCTCGATCTCGTCCTGCCCAAGCCGGTCGAGAAGAAGGTGCCGAAGAAGGCAGACGCCAAAACGAGCCAACGTGGGACGAATCAATCCACCATCGCAGCATCGCCCGAATTGCCTTTCGGAGCGGGGGGCGTAAGCCCCCTGAATCCGGCTGGGATACACAATCCGCGCGGA
>JANODP010000256.1:0-6493 GCA_031412755.1 Schlesneria sp.
GATGGTGATGCGGATGGGACGGAGGCATCGGCGGATTCGGGTTGATCGGCGGGCTCGGAGGGAACGGGCCGATCGGCGGCAGCGGATTGATCGGGCCGATGGGAGGGAATGGTCCCGCAGGCGGCTTGATCGGGCCAACCGCGCCGATGGGACCGATGGGCGGCAGCGGATTCACAACCGGCGGCTTGACGGGACCGATGGGTCCGATCGGGCCAATCGGAGGGAGCGGATTCACCTTCGGCGGCTTCACCGGACCGATCGGGCCGATGGGCGGGAATGGGTTCCCAACCTTCGGTGGCTTCACGGGACCGATCGGGCCACCGGGGAACGGATTGACCGAGCCCCCACCGACGGGCAGCACCTTCACCGGTGGCTTGAAGGGTGACGTGGGCTTCAACGTCCCCGGCTGAACCGCCACCTTGCCCGGGAGGCTCTTGAACGAAGCTCCCCCATTTCCGCTGACCACTTGAGGCTGAACATGGAAGCTCGGCCGAAAAGTCATTCCCACTTTCCCTTGAGGCTGGGAATTGCCGCCATTGTGATGGCTGCTTCCACCGCCCTGCTTCCCTCCGGCGAAAGCCGATTGTCCCGTCAACGATGCCAGCACCAGCAAACTCGCGGTCATTTGTGTCGAATTGCGGTTCATGATCTGTTCCTTTTCGTTTGAGTGTTGAACCTGTTTACCGTCCCAACAATCCAACGAAGCGAACACCGCCGCGAAGTGTTACACGGCTCGGAGAATTTTTTGATAACGTAGGTACAGTCAGCCTTGTTCTGACTTGGAGGGGTGGAGTTTTGCCCGGTGTCGAAATCGAGCGTGCCGAGTGGGCGAGTTCATCAAAGGTTGGAGACGGAACGGCCGGGCTGGCAATGCTCGCAGCGGAGTGCGTGTCCACGATAGTTCTGTCCGTGGAAGCGATTCAGGAAAGGAAGCAGCAGCCTCCGGATGTCGTCGTGGCGGACGTACTGCTGGCGCGTCCGTGGCATTCGTGGCGGTGCTCGCAATCATCGTCGCCATTGCCGGAAGCCGGCTGATGGTCCGCGCGTCGCCCCACGTTTATTGCATCCAATCCGGCGCAGCGGTCACTGTCAGCACGCAACCGACCGCTGCGCGCGAAAAGCCACTCGTGACCGATGCCGCCGATTGGCCGATGTACAACCACGACCTCGCCGGCTGGCGATTCAATCCCGCCGAGAAGACGTTGAGTCCCACCAACGTCGGGCAGCTTGTTGAAAATTGGCGATTCCCTGCTGTCGAGTCGAAGGAGACCATTGGCGTGGTGCATGCCACGCCGACTGTCGTTGCGGGCGAGGTCTACTTCGGGACAGCCACGTTCGCAGCCTTTTACAAACTGTCCCCGGACGGCACGGTTCGCTGGGTTTATCGCGATCCCGTCCGCAAAGCCGTGCTGCCGCCGACAAAAGGCGCACCCATCACCGAGAAGCTGCGTGGTGCGGCGTCTGACTCCGGGATCTTCAGTTCGGCATTGGTCGCCGACGGAGCCGTGTACTTCGCCGACACCGGCGGCTGGATGTACTGTCTCGATGCGGCGACGGGGGCGGAGCGTTGGAAGGTCGACAGCCGCGCGGCGAGTTTTCCCGGCGCGCACTGGAACAACCTGCTGATGGCCTCGCCGATCATGGCTGACGGCAAAGTCGTCTTCGGCGGCGGCACGTTGGAGCAACTCATCGCGGGCACCAAAGAGTATGCTGGCAGCACGGGCCGAGGCTTCCTTGTGGCGCTCGATCCGCAGATCGGCAAGGTTGTGTGGAAGTACGATGTCGGCCCGCAGCCGGAAAAGCTCGATCCACCCGTTGTCGTGGAAGGGCCGTGGGGCAAGTGCAAGTTCGAGTACGGTCCCGCGACGAGCAGCGTCTGGTCCACCCCGTCCTACGATGCCGAGACCAAAACCCTCTTCTTTGGCACCGACGTCAACACGGCACCGCGGCAACCGACGCCCGACAACCCGAACTTCTACACGAAGGATTCCTGTGCAATCGTCGCCATCGATGCGGCCACGGGCCAGCGGAGGTGGAACACACAAATCAACCCCGGCGACATGTGGACCAACTCCATGTGCGCCTACGACCCGAAGACTGGGCAATACAAGGATTCCTCGATCGGCGACACGCCGAAGATCTTCACCCTCGACGTCGCCGGTACGCTGACCAAAGTCGTCGGGGCCGGCTGTAAAAACGGCGCCTTCTATGTGCTGCGCGCTGACAACGGCCAACTCATCAAACACTCGCCCGT
This sequence comes from Schlesneria sp., assembly GCA_031412755.1. Taxonomy (GTDB): domain Bacteria; phylum Planctomycetota; class Planctomycetia; order Planctomycetales; family Planctomycetaceae; genus Schlesneria. The sequence continues at coordinate 2,255 of JANODP010000256.1, forward strand.
CTACACCGGAGCACCGACGCATCCACCGGCCAAACACGATCCGCGAGTGCTCGCGCTCCCCAGTCCGATCGGGGGGTTGCAATCGGGCTGCGCGACCGACGGCCGCACGATCTTCACGAACGGTATCGATGCCCTACGGCTCGGCACACAAGCCAGTCCGTTTTCACTCGGCCAAGTCCCCACCGGCGGCCGGGTGACGGCGACCTCCGTCGATCTCTCGACCGAACGCTGGCGTCACGAACGGCCGAAGATTGCGGAAATCGGCGGCACGCCTGGCAAACCGATGTACCGCGACGTCGGCGACATCGTTGGTTCGGGCATCGCGGTTGGCAACGGAGTCGCGTATTTCACCGCCGTGGGCAGCGGTAAATTGATCGCCCTCGACGCCACGACTGGCGCTGTTCTCAAGGAGATCGACATCGGACCGGTCTTCGCCGGGCCGTCGCTGTCACGAGGCCGAGTCTACATCGGTGGAGGGAACACACTCTGGAACCCCAGCGAGTTCGAGAGCTTCTTTCCCAAGCAGTACACCGGCAGCGTTCGATGCTTCGGCTTGCCCGATCGAGGCGGCCTCGACGAACTCGGCGAAAGGAATGAATGACGATGGCGTTCCAACACTCACCGCAATTGCCACGAGGACACCGCATGAATCCAACTTGTCTGTTCGCGTCGATCGCTTTGATTCTTACCTTGGCCTCATCTTGGCTCCACGCTCAAGACAAGCAGCCAGACTTCAAAGTCCCCGATGACGTGGCCTTCCGTACTGAGAGCGTTGTCAGCGAAGGAACACGCATGGCAGCGGAAGTCTTCGCTCCCAAGAAGCCTGAAACGGAGAAGCTACCGACGATCATCATGAGTCATGGCTGGGGCGGAACAGCGGCGGCTTTGCGTCCTGATGCGATTATTTTTGCACGTGCCGGCTATCTGGTCGTCGCGTTCGACTATCGAGGCTGGGGCAACAGCGACTCGCGATTGGTCGCGGTCGGCAAGCCCGAGATGAAAGATGGCAAGCTGGTCGCTGAGTTCCAACAAGTTCGAGAGGTCGTTGATCCCATCGAGCAGACGACCGACATCCTGAACGCGATCAACTGGGCGTTCGGAGAGAAACAGTGCGATCCGGAACGGATTGGCATCTGGGGTTCGTCATTCTCCGGCGGTCATGTCGTCTACATCGCGGCGCGCGATCCACGCGTGAAGGCGTTCGTCAGTCAGGTCGGTTCGATGGATGGCCGCTGGGTGCTCGGGAATCCACAACTGCGGAGCTTCACCTTCAGCCAAGGAGCTGCTCGTACGCGCGGCTCAATTGGCTACCCCAAACCCAGCGAGAAGTTCGGTTCGTTGACCGGAGCGCCGGTGATCGAGAAATTCATCGGCTATGCCCCCATCGAAGACATTGGCCGCTGTGAGAAGTGCGCCAAGCTCTTCGTCATCGCCGAGAACGAGGAACTGTTCGACAATAAGGATCACGCGATCCTCGCTCATGAACGTGCCACGGGAGTCAAGAAGCTCGTCAGCATCAAAGGAATCAAGCACTACGGCATCTACAACGAAGCTCGTGACCAGGCCCAGCGCGAAGCGATCGCGTGGTTCAACGAGCATCTGAAGTAACCAACCGCGATCGCTCCTTCGACTCGCTTTCGCAAAAACGGTTCACAACCGTCTGCGGGAACTGGCGTTTGATCGCAAGATCGGAAAGGGTCTCTGACTTCCGTGCATCAAAAACAACAAGGCCCAGCGATCTTCGCTGGGCCTTGTGAGTGGCGGGGGCAGGATTTGAACCTACGACCTCGAGGTTATGAGCCTCGCGAGCTACCGGGCTGCTCCACCCCGCGTCAGGGTACCCCTTGGCTGGGGCGACGGGAGTATATCGTCTGACCCCCGGAAGGGAAGTGAGTCGGTTTGAGAATTCTCGACACGATTGTCATCCTAACTCCAAGTCGCATCAAAATCTGGAGCTTTCATCGGAGAAACGGCATGACGAGACACTGCATCGCGGTCCTGAGTTTGACGGTCCTCCTGGTTCTCGCCCGCACGACAGTTGGTGACGAAGCCCCCAAGCCACCCGACGCCGACCGCTGGGAGAAGGACATCAAGGCGTTCGAGGATCAGGATCGAAAGACTCCCCCGCGAGCAGGCGGCAACGTCTTCGTCGGAAGTTCCAGCGTCCGGATGTGGAAGCTCGACGCCAGTTTTCCGAAGCACACCGTCATCAATCGCGGCTTCGGCGGGTCGCAGCTCGGTGACTCGGCCCGGTACGCCGAGCGGATCGTCATTCCGTGCCAGCCGCGCGTCGTCGTGGTCTATGCGGGCGACAACGACCTCAACGCGGGGAAGACTCCCGAAGCGGTCTTCGCCGACTATCGGGCCCTCCGTGACAAGATCCACGCGGCGCTCCCCGAGACGAAGATCGTCTTCGTCTCGATCAAGCCCAGCCCCAGCCGCTGGAAGCTGCACGAAAAAGCTCTCGAAGCCAACCGGCTCATTCGGGAAGAGATCGCGCGGGGCAAGCATCAAATCTTCATCGACGTCTGGACGCCGATGCTCAGTGAGGACGGAATGCCTCGCCCCGAGTTGTTCCTCAAAGACAACCTGCACATGAACGACAGCGGCTACGAGATCTGGAACAAACTCGTCGAACCGCATCTGGAGGCAGCAGGCGGCTGATCGGGTAATCCCTCGATTGTCGGACCGTGGCACTCGCACCCGGCGAACGCAATTGACCGAACCGCGTGGATCAAATACATCGCCGGTTCCAGTCGTCTGCCACGCCATCTCCTTTCGTTCCGTGTTTGAGGAGACACCCCGATGAAGGCCCGTCTGCTCAGCGAGGCATTGCTCATTCTGTGCGTCATTTCGGCGGACGCCTTTGGCCAGACCGGAAGCGTCCCCTTGAGGGCGAAACCCTCTTCATCGGTACAAGAACCTTCTTCATCGGTACAAGATCGTGCGGAGGCTGCGGACCAGGTTCCAGACCGCTCGTCTCGACCGCAGTCGGTCGAGCGAACGACTCAGGACGTCGACAAGTCGCATCCAGACTCGATCCAGGTTCAACTCGGTCTGCTCGCGGACAGCTTGTCCGAGGCGGGCTTGACCGAGGAGTCCCGTCAGCTTCAAGCCCTGCAACGCCGCATCGGAGACGAACATTACGAGCGGCTGTCGACCGCTCACCAGCGGGCGCAGGCCAGGGTGCCCCTGATCAAACTCCACGTGCAGTGGGTCGAGTACCTGAACACTTCAGAGGTATCGCCGCTGTTACGGGTTTTGCACGAGATCCCGTTGCAAGCCAATCCCTCGTCGAAGGACTCGCCGGCACCAAAGCCAAACGGCATGGGGAAACCAACGGCTCGTGTCTCGGCATTTATCGACGAACTCGTCAAGCAGAGGCTGGGGACGGTCGTGACTGACCCGCCCATCACACTCTTGAGCGGTGAGACCACAGAATTTGAGCGGGGTGAGGAGATGGACCTGTTGTTAAAGGACGAGGGGAGCAACCTGGTGCTCACCTTCACGAAATCAGACTCTCCCACGAAGACGGACAGTGGAACGAACACTCGCTGGATCGGGACATGCGTGAAAACAACCGTCGCGGTGGCGCAGGACAACGTGATCAATTTCTTACTCGCGATCGACCACGCCGACATCGGGTTCAGCCCCTATCCGCGACGAATTGAAGTGGAGGCCGAAATCTCCGAAGGCCAATCGCTGATCTTGGGGGGTGCTTCGACTTATCAATCCGTCACCGAAATCCTGCGACTCCCGATGGACGGCTTGCCCTTGGACGGCACGCCGATCACGAAACGGTTCTTCCCCTTCAAAACGGGAAGACAGGAAAAGCAACAAGATCTGAGCGTGGTCAATCCCCCTGCCATCCGAAAGAAGCAAGTGATGGCCGTGATCACCCCCGAAATCATCCGACCGCTGGAGGCTCACAAACCGGTCTCCATTCCTGGAATTCCAGCAGTCCGCACTCGCCCCGCCACGATCAAGACAACGGCCTCGCCAGTCGCCAGAGACAAGCAGTACCAAAGATGAGTGGTCAGGCTTGAGGTTGGCCCGATCCGATCAAAGCACATTCGCCGGGTGGCCCGGCTTGCTTCAAGCCGGGGGCCGCAGGCCCAAGAAACTTCAGGCCGACGCTCAATGGAGAACAACGCCGCTCCCTTCATCAAAGTCCAACTTGAGGTTTCTTGTGCTCCGCACCCAGCTTGAAGCAAGCTGGGCCACCCGGCGCCAGTCAAC
>JANODP010000257.1:0-13438 GCA_031412755.1 Schlesneria sp.
CAATTCCGAATTTCCGAAGTGCCTGACCCCGGCTATGTCGGACTACGGTAATCAGCGAAGACGTGGTGTGATCGTGTTCGATTCACTGACACTGCTGGTGATCTTCGTTGGCGTGCTGGCAGCGCTTTGGTATGCCGCGCAGCCTCGGCCAAAGTTTGTGATCCGCCTCCGAAACGGCACGGCGGAGGTGGTGCGAGGAAAGACAACCGAGTCGGTGCGAAAGGCGGTCTCGGACGTTTGCCGCGAAAACGGCGTGACCTCGGGAAAAATCAGCGGGTTGGCGCACGGGAAGCGAATCCGGTTGAAGTGTTCGAGAACCATCCCGGCTGGCTGCCAGCAGCAGTTGCGAAACATCCTGTTGGCCGAGTTGTAGGGCGACCCGGCCAGTGAACAAAACAGAACCAGAAGGACTCACATGACAGCGGCATCCACCGATCCGACTTCCGATCCCGCGGTCGAGCACGTGCTCGTCGTACCGACACTCCTCTTTCATGAGTTGGGCCACTTCCAGGGCTTTAACGCGCGAACCGAACGATATCTCGACACGCTGCTCGATCCGATCCACACCAGCTATCAGCCGCGCTCGAAGTGCGAGGAAGATCCGAGCTACAAGCAACTCATTCCGTACTGCCTCTTCATGCACGACGGCCGCGTCTTCAACTACCGGCGCGGGAAGGCGGGGGGCGAGGGGCGGCTGCACAGCAAGCGATCGGTTGGGATCGGTGGCCACATTTCCTCGACCGACCGGATGGGGGGAGACCGCCGCTACCAAGAGGCCATGCACCGCGAAATTGCCGAGGAAGTCTTTCTGGAGGCAGGGTTTCGGGATCGCTGTGTGGGACTGATCAACGACGACGAGACTCCCGTCGGGCGGGTGCATTTGGGGATCGTTCACATTTTTGAGCTGGACTCGGCAAAAGTTCTGCCACGGGAAGAGTCGATCTTAGAGGCAGGATTCGCACAACCCGCAGAACTGCTACAGGTGCTCGACCAGTTTGAAACGTGGTCGCAGATCTGCCTGAAGCATCTGTTCGGCGGGGGTTGAAGTTCGAGGACCGATCCGGCGCGGTGCCCAGCATCGCGACGTCCGGGGATGATCGGCCGCTCGAAAACCGTGCGCATGGCGAATCAAAGGAGTAGACAGCGATGAACGCACAATGGAGTCGGCGGGCAGTTGTCGGAGCAGCATTGGCAGCCGTGGCGGCTCCCGTTGCAATGGGCGTGGCCGCCGCACAGGAAAGGCCGGCGGCCGCCGCGACCGCGACCAAGGGCAAGCTGACGGATCAGTCGCTCGGCACGCTGCTCAAGGCGATGGGTCTCGATGCGAAACCGAGCGAGCAGCGCTACGATTTCGGCTTCAAGGCGACGATCGAAGACGCCGAGTGGGAACTGTCGATGTCGGCCGTTCTCAGCCAGGACGGGACTTCGATCTGGATCATGGCTTGGCTGGATGAGCTTCCCAAATCGGCGGCCGACGTGCCGCGAACCGCGCTGCTCCGCCTGCTGTCGGACAACGACAAGCTCGGCAAGGGGAAGTTCTTCGCGTACATCGCAGCCAACCGCCGGTTCGTGTTGCAGCGCGTGATCCCGAACGAAAACATCTCGGCCGCCGCGTTCCGGGCGGCTCTCGATGACCTCGGTCAGTCGGTGGTCTCGACTCACGCCCACTGGTCGGTCTCAAACTGGTCTGCCACCATCAGTGAAGACCCGGCTGCCACGGCCAAGTCGGGGGCACCGGTGAAGGGGAGCGCTCCACAAGCTCCGGCGGCGGCTCCGGGCACCGCTGCGCGTCCTTCAGCCACCGGGGCCACTCCCGCTCGAGCACCTCAATCGGCCGTCAACGACTCCAAGTTCAACACGTCGACCAAGAAGTGAGTCACCGCCGGCTGTCAGGAGACGAGTTGGACAGACGGCGGTCGAAATCGACAGACCACAAACAACAGAAAAGCCCGCGGCCTATCGGCCGCGGGCTTTTGTGTTGTTGTTTCGGGGCGCGAATCGTCCTTGAGTTCAGTCAGCGAACCGCCTCACGGTGACAGGTCGTCACTTGGGAGTGTTCGGATACCCGTGTTCCCGGTCCTTGCGAACCATTTCATCGAGCACAATCGGATGCCAGTTCTCGTCGCGATCCTGCGCGGGGGCATAATGCCGACGTGCCCAGGTTCTCATCCGCATCTCTTCGACGGGGTCCACGTCAAACCTGCTTTCCTGCTCCAACATTACCGACGCCATCACGATTCCTCCTCCACCGCTTCACGGTTCCGAGCCAACTTTCGAAAGAACCCTGAGGACTGGCCGGGGCGGCTGGTCCACGGCCATGATGCTATCTCGGCAGAGTTCTTTCGCAAGACAAAAGCTGCACCGTTGTCATTTTTTCGGGAAAAAGCAGGGCATAACCGAATAAGACGGCTTGACGTTGGGGGTTGGAGAACTTTTGCGGGAAGGCACAGCGGTCGGTCGCGGCCTGGTGAGATGTTCTTCCTCCGAAAGGCAAACACTCAAAACGCGAAGCCGCAAAGTCACCAAGGTGCGAAGTCAGAGAGTGTCACTGACTGACAAAGCCAGCCAGCCACCGTGGGCGGCCTCCTTAATAAATATCAGGATTCCCAGATCGTGCGATTCTTGGCGTCTCTGCGACTGGGCGTTGAAAATCTTCGCGGCGCGCAAAGAAACGAAACGTGAGTCGTACGGGGTGGCAGACGTTTCTGCGTCGATCGACCGAGGTTCCCGTCACCAGGCTTCCATCATGTTGACGATACGTCGGGCGAGCTGATCGACGGCCTCCTGCGTTCCCGTGGCGAGCGACTGCCCGACCTCGGGAGCGAATTCCGTCTGAGTCGTCAGCGGGATGGCCGTCGGAGACAGCGGGATTTCCTGCTGGGCGAGAACTTCTCCCGTCCGCAGATTTTCCCACTTGGTGACGATCATCAGGGAAAGTTGCAGTTCACGCGGGTCGTCGAACTTGTTCTCACCGAGGACATCCTTGCGCGTCTGCACAATGCGGCCCGTCAGGCGCGTGTCCGCGTCGAGTCCCTTCGCGAGCCGATACGGCGTCCGCTTCTGAATCTCTTTCTGCACGGCCTCGGTCAGTTGAACTTCGATCCCGCGCCGGAAGGTGTCGTTCTCGAAGATCGGGACCGAGACGGTTTTGACATCCGGATTGAAGCCGTTGCCGACCGTGTAGCCGCAGCCGGCGATCAGCAGCAGGTGGGCGAGACCCACCGCGTGGCTTAGCCCTCGCGCCACGAGCGTCCGCGCGGCGCGAGGTTGTCGCGGCAGGATGTGGTTCGTGGAGCGAGAGGGGTTGTCGGGCATGTCGTTTCGATTTCACCGACGGGGTCGCGATGCAGGGCCGACCGTGTCGCTGAGGTGTTCGTGCGATCGCACGATCAACCAGAATTCAAACTCACAAACTCAAACTCACAATTTGGTGTGGCCGGGGCGAGCCGGTTCGATTTCCTTGGCGTCCGTGTCGGCGTCCGCAGGCAGTCGGCGTGGCGGCGACCAGCGGAACCAACCGCGCTTCTTCGCGGCGTCGTTCGAGTCCGTCGCTTCTTCTTCGTCGCGAACTTCCATCTCATCCGAGGCGTCGCTCTCGAACGGATCTTCAACTTTGGGCGCGCGTTTGAATGGATTGGCCGGCCAGCGCGAAGGGGATTCCTCGGCAGCGGCATCCTGCGAGTAGGGCGGCTTGGCAGGAGCGGCTCGGGACGGAGCAGGCTTTGGCTGCGACGACGGAATGAGTCGCGCGAGAATCGGCGTCTTCTTCGGGTCGGTCGGCTGCAGCAGCACCGCGCCGCTGGCGTATTCGGGGCCGAGGGTCTCCAATTTGTCGCGCGCCATCTGGGCGTAGACCGACTGGGGGAAGCGGTCGATCAAGGTATGGGCACACGCGGTGGCGGCTCGTTTGTTCCCCTTCCGCAGCCACAGTTCGACCTGCTCCCAGTCGCGAGCCGCTTCGGCGACATCGATCTGGTCCAGCTCCTGCCTCAAGCGGTCCTTTTCGGCGATGTCCGGGTAAAGGCGAATCGTAGTCTGCTTGAGGAGCTTCGCCTCGCTCAGCGTCTTTCCTTCGTATTCCGCTCCCTGATACGACATCAGCTTGACGTGCGATCCGAGCAGAAAGGCCTCCTGCAAGTGGGGACTGTTCGGGAACGTCTCGCGCAGCATCTGGAAGAAGCGGTCGGCCTCGACGAAGTTTCCCTTGCGGGCGTGATGGCTGGCGACAAGCATCATCGCGTCATCGGCCAGCGGTCCGGTGGGGTCGTTCATCCAGATCGCCTGCAGCGCGGCGACGCCATTGCCCGCCGTGTCGAACAGCGGCTCGGACTTGTCCGTGAAGTTGGGGAGGAATACCGGCTTGCCGCTCTTCTTGACCGGCTCTTCCGCGGGGAGCTTGCGTTTGGGGTCGTCGTAGTTGACCTGTTGAACCTCGCCCAGCTTGGCGACCTCGGGGAAGTCGAGCCAGATGCGGCCGATCTTGAACAGGCGTTCGGAGACGACGTCGAGATGCCGCGTGGAGGGATACTCCTTCAGCAACACGGCGTAGATGTCGTGTGCCTTCGCGTAGTGATCCTGCTGATAGGCGGCTTCGGCCTGCATGAACAGCGCGTCCTCGCGGATGTCGCTCTTCTTATATTTCTTGGCGACCTTTTTGAAGGCCTTCTGCGCCTCGGCGTACCGCTCGTCTTTGTAGATGTCCGTCGCCGCGACGTAATCCTCGGTCCCGAGCAGTGGCTTGAGCGAGTTGGAATCGTCCTGGTCTTCCTGATCGCGCAGCCACATCAGGTTTCGCAACCGCCGCTCGGTCGGACCCTGGACGCGCGAGATGTTGGGCGTCGTGTCCTTGAGCAACCACGACTTCTCCCACGTAGAGGCACAGCCGTGAAGGAGTGGCAGCACACACAAGAGGGCCACGCCGCGCAGGGTCATTCGCCCTCGCTGACATCGCGATCGCTCAGTTGGTGAGTTGTGCGGCATGGTCGTCCGTGACCGGGGGGGAAGCAGAGGTTGATGGTCGAAGGTTGATGGTTGAAGGTCGGAGTCTTTTCTGACCCTCAACCTTCGACCCTCAACCCTCAACCTTCCACCTAGCTCAGGTACTTCAACATCTTCGGCCGCTTGCCCAGGATGGACGAAAGGGCGGTCGTCGTGACTTGCTTCATTTCCTTGAACTGCTGCTGCGACAAGGTCAGTCGTCGCCACGTTTGCTCGTTGTCACCGGCCAGCAACCGCAGGGCGGCGGCGGCTCCGACATGAATCGTAATCAGTTGACTGTGTTCCTCGGGCTGGCACTCCGGGCAAATCAGGCCTCCCTGCGCGACGTAGTAGCCAAACGTTCGTCCTTCGGTCAGCCGTGCGCCGCAGGCGACGCACCCATCAAAGTCGGGGAGCTGTCCGATTTCTCGGAGCACCATCAATTCAAATCTCAACACTCCCAGCCGCGTCGTCTCGCTGGCCGAGAACGATTCGAGCGCCTCCTGTGCGGCCGAATACAGTTCGAGATGCGGGTCGTAGTCTTCCGTCAGTCCCAACAACAGTTCGGCCACGTAGTAGCCGGCATAAAGACAGATCAAATCCCTCTCTTGAGGGTGAAAGCGGGTGACGAGTTTGGCTTCGGTGAGAAGGTCCAGGCCAGACGTGTTCTTGCGGAGGAAGACTATTTGACAAGTCGCAAGGAGGTCAAGAGCGGATTCGAACGGCCCCTTCAGCCGTCGGCCCCCCTTGGCCAGCGCCGAAATCTTGCCGAACTCGCGCGTGAACAGCACGACGATCCGGCTGGTCTCGCTGAAGTCGGTCACGCGCAGAATCAGTCCTTCGGCTTTCTCGGCAGACATCTCGTTCGGTCACTCACGCAGAGAAGGACATCTTCAGGAAGTAGTACGACGACAGCAGCAGCCCGATCGTGATGACGGTGTACCGCACGACGTTCTTGTCGAGCCGCCGCGCCACGCTGGCTCCGGCGAATCCCCCCACGATGGCCGACAGAATCATCGGCACCGCGTACTGCCAATGGACCTGGCCCGACCACAGGAACACGGCGACCGACATGCCGTTGATGCCCGACGCCAGCAGCGACTTCATGGCGTTCATCCGATGAATGTCGGACAGCCCCATCAGCGCCAGGGCGCTCAGCATCAGAATGCCGATCCCCGCGCCGAAGTATCCGCCGTAGACCGCGATCAGAAATTGAAGGGCCACGATTCCAAGTCTGGTCGAAGTCGAAGGCTGTTCGTGCGGCTGGCCGATACCGGTCCATCTGGTGATCGTCGGCTGCAGCAGGAACAACACCGTGGCGACCAGGATCAACCACGGGACCAGCGTCTGAAAGACCTTCGCCGGCTGCGTCACCACCAGGCACGTTCCCAACAGGCCACCGATCAGCGACGGCAGGATCAGCAGCGTGATCATCTTCTTCGAGCCCGACAGTTCGCGGCGATAGCCCCACACGGCGGCGAGCGAACCCGGAAAGAGGGCGATCGTACTCGTGGCATTGGCGGCGACGGCAGCGGCAGCGGAAGGACCGAGCACCCACGCCAGAGCCGGAAATGTGAGCAGCGTTCCGCCGCCCGCCACCGAATTCACCGCGCCGCCCAGCACGGCAGCCACACACAAAATGACGAGTTCCAGAGTCATGGGCAGAGTCTAGCGAGGCAGGGGGGAAGACCAAAGGTTGAAGGTTGAGGGTTGAAGGTTGAAGGTTGAGGGCCAGAGGAAGAGGCGGACGGCTTGTCTTCTTTCTGACCTTCAACCTTCAACCTTCAACCGTCAACCCTCAGCCGGTATCATCTCGCCGTTCATCTCTCCTTATTCCCGAGATGATTCTCCGTTTCTTTCAGCAATTCGTTAGATCGAGGTGATTTATGAGTGGGTCCGCTGCTCCGCCGGCCTCAGCGGCGAAGTCTCAGATTCGTTTGGGAGTTTCCGTCAACAAGGATCTCCCGATCAACAAGCTCTTCAAGGCGATGATCGACATCAACGCCTCCGACTTGCATCTCCAGGTCGGCAAGCCGGCGATCCTGCGCGTGAAGGGGGCTCTGAAGCCGCTCGACATGCCGCCCATCACCGAGGATCTGATGAAAGAGTGGTGCATGCCGCTGATGGACGAGCGCAACGTGGAAATCTTTTTCACCACGGGCGGGGCCGACTATGCACACGTCGTGGAACACAAGGGGGAGAACTGGCGGTTCCGCGTCAACATGTTCATCCAAACCGGCAAGATGGGCATGGTCTCTCGAAAGGTCGAGCGGTCGATTCCCAACTTCGCCGGCTTGTACCTGCCGCCGATCATGGAAGAGTTGTGCAAGTACGATCAGGGGATGGTGCTGCTCGCCGGCGTGACCGGTTCCGGCAAGTCGACGACGATTGCCTCGATGCTCGACTGGATCAACCACAACTATGGCAAGCACATCCTGACGATCGAAGACCCCGTCGAATTCGTGTACCAGCCCGACAAGAGCCTGCTCAATCAGCGCGAGATCGGTTGCGACGTCTGCGACTTCCACACCGCGATGAAGCATGCCGTGCGACAAGACCCCGACATCATGCTCGTCGGTGAGTTGCGCGACAAAGACACGTTCGAGACGGCGATGCACGCCGCCGAAACGGGGCACCTGGTGTACGGCACGATCCATGCCTCGTCGGCCCCCTCGACGATCGGACGCATTCTCGACCTCTTCCCGCAGAGCATGCACAACGCGCTGCGATCGTCGATGGGCTTCAACATGAAGGCCATCGTCGCCCAGAAGCTGCTCCCCACGATCCGCGACACCCCCAAGCGCGTCCCCATCTGCGAGATCATGCTCTTCAACGCCACGGTCCGAAAGCTGATCCTCGAACACACCGACGAGAAGCTGCCGGCGGCCATGCGCATCGGGAAGGCGGACGGGATGCAAATGTTCAACGACAGCCTGTACGACTTCATCACGCGCGAGTTCGTCAGCCGCGCCGAGGCCTTCGAGATCAGCCCCAACGTCGAAGAGTTGAAAATGATGCTCAAGGGAATCAACGTGAAGTCGGCCGGAATTTTGTAGCCGTCCGGCGGAGACCGGCAGCTTTCAACCCGATTCACCAGCACCCCGGTGGCCTCCGCGCGACCGGGGTGCTGCTTTTTCCGGGTGTCCAATCGCTGTTCGGTGGGATCTGCCGACACGGTGAGGCTTCCAGGTCGCTGGATGAGGCACTTCGACGACTGACCCGGCCCTCTGACCGTCTTGATGTCTGCAGCGACTTGTTCCTGCTCGTCTCCCCTTGGTGGCGTGAGTTTCCGCCCGGGTGTCAAACTTTGACGGTCGCGCAAGGTATTGCAGCAACTGAACTTCTCGCACTCCGGATTCTTGGGAACAACCGCAGTTTCCGGCAGGTCGAGTTGAACTCGCACGACCGCTGCAACCGATATTTTGGACAGAGCGCCACCCGCTGCGCTCGCAGCCGACACCATGTGGCCCACGGTGACGGGTCGGCTGGAAATCCAGTTCGGTTGTTCGTCGCGAGAAGTACCAAACCGGGAACGGACCCGAATCGCGATTGACCGAGTTGCGGAAGAACACAAGGTCGCGTCATGAACAAATGGTATCGGTCCTGCGGATGGATGTTGGTTGCGGCAATGGCCATTCAACTGAGCGGCTGTGCCGCGCAGCGGAGTTGGGTGAGCAGCTTCGTGCGGCGAGACAAGGACGACCAGAAGCTGGTCGAGGTCGATGGCAAGAAGAAGCCGAAGACTGCGACGGCGAAGAAGGCCCCCACCGGGAAGTCGTCGAAAGACTTGAAGGACAAGTCGACCGATTCGCAGTTGGCGAAGAAGTCCTCGACCAAGCCCAAGGCTTCGTCGGACGAATCGTCCCGCACCGAAGTGGCTTCCGCCAAAGAGACCGCTCCCGCCAGGACCGCCCGGAATTCCAAAGAGCCGCTCGATCCGTTCCTCGCCGAAGAACTCGCCTCCTTCGAGTCGAAGCAGGAGGCTGCCGAGAAGAAGATCGAATCGAAGTCCGACGCGGCCCGCAAGTCGATCGCGGCCCTCGATCCGTTTGCCGATCTGGAACCGGAATCCGAGATCGCACAGACATCGGCTCGCGGGACACGGAAGCAGGAGACGGAATCGTCGCCGATCACGGAGGGGACGGCGCGCGTTCGGGAGGCGGCTCACAAGACCGAAGACAACCTCGCCGAACTTGCCGATCTGCCCGAATGGGCGATGGAGAGCGGGACGACTCGGGCCAAGTCAGAGTTCAAACAGGCCACCGGGGCCGCGCAGGCCGAGTACGGTGAGGCAAAAACCGCGGCCGTGACCGGCACCAAGAAGATCATTCGCAGCACCGAGCAGGTGCAGTGGGAGTTGGAGAATACCCTGAAGGAACCCGCGCCGGTCAGTCCGGCCGCCGCCGCCGCCGCGAAGTCGAGTGCGGTTGCGCTGCTCAACCTGTGCCCCGAGGCCACGGGTGAGGTGCGCGAACAGGTTCTCGCCCTCAACACGAGCGATGTCGAGGAGCTCAAACGCAATGTGCACCGCATCGGCCGGATGGGTGAGGATGCGGCCGCCGCCGCCCCCGCGTTGCAGAAGCTGCTCAAACACAAGGACGGACTGGTCCGGATTCACGCCGCGCTGGCTTTGGCGCGTATGCAACAGTCGCCACCCAACGCCGTGCAGACGGTGGTGGATGGCTTGAAGTCGGCGGACCCGGCACAGCGGTCGTTTGCCGCGGCGGCCCTGGCCGAGATGGGACCACAGGCGGGCGAGGCCCTCGCCGAGTTGGCCAACAGCCTCGACGATCGCGACGGTTACGTCCGGCTCCACGCCGCAGAAGTCCTGATCCGCCACGAGGAGTGGTCCTATCGCTCACTCGATACGCTGCTCGGCTGTCTGACCGACAAGGACGAGAACGTGCGCTGGCTGGCCACGTATTCGCTGGCCGAGTTGGCTCCGGAATCTCCGGACGCGGTCGCCGCGCTGGCCAAGGCGACGCGCGATCCCGTCATCAAAGTGCAGACCGGCGCGGTCTATGCCCTGGGTGAGATCGGCCCGTTCGCGAAGAAGGCCGCCCCCAGCCTGCACCGCCTCTCCGATGAAACGACGAACGCCGAATTGCTGTCCGCGCTCCTCTACTCCCTGCAACAGATCGAGCAGTAACCGCACGTTGGTCTCTGCTGCCGTCTGTCTTTTGTCTTCCTCCCCTCGCCCCTCCAGGGAGAGGGGCCGGGGGTGAGGGGCGAATATGGCAAGCCACCTGCGAAGGCGAGCGACAAGTATTCTCTGACCCAAAGTAGCCCTGTCGCTCCGCGACAGGTGAGCCGATTGCAAATGGACGTTGTGTCGCGCTCGGCTTTCCTGTCGCGGAGCGACAGGGCTACTTAATGAGGCCGGTCGCCCAAGAACCACGCCCCCCCGAGCATTGTCTTGCGGTTCAACTTCGCAAAGTGTCGATATCTCCAGTGATGACGATTCCGCGTCCACAGGTCTGACACCGCTTCATGCTCATCCCACTTCCCGCCGGAGTTCGGAAACCGTTTGCCAGCCGGCTGGCGTCGGCCTCCGGTTCCTCGGCGGTGGCTCATCCCGAAACGGACTCCGCACGACCTGTTGGCGGAGGATGGCTGGGAGAATATGCCGTTCCTCACCGCGCGACATCGAGCGCCGAGTCCCCCTCGGTGCGAGCTGAGGAACACTCGTCGTTGATCGCCCGCCCTCCGCTGGGTTGGCGCTGAACATCGGGTTGTTCACGACCACACACGAACCCGAAGCGTAGATTTTGAACTTGCGCCTTTTGGGATTTCAGCCCCAAAGGGGCGAAGTTATGCCAGCCCGGGGCAAGCGACCAACGGGAGCGCCGCCCCGGGTTGGTGGTTTCCGTGAATCTCAAGCCCTGAAGGGGCGGCACTATTCCTGCGGACATTTTAGTGCCGCCCTTTCAGGGCTTCGAATTTTGTGACTCTCGGAACCCGGGGCGGCGCTCCCGTTGGTCGCTTGCCCCGGGCTGACTTAGGGCTGCCCCGTTGGGGCGGAAATCCAAACCAGCGCAACTTCAAAACTTACGCTTCGTGTTCGTGTGCGTCAGCCCGTTCGGGTCAGGCTGGTCCGTCGGCGTTTCTCACCAATCGCGCGACGGCTTCGCGAATCTCGGCCGGTTCGCGATAGACCGCCCATTTCGCGGGATCGAGTCCCGCGAACGCTGCACGGAACTTGTCCGCCTCGCGCGCCTCACCCCGGATGGCCCGAATGAAAACCCCGGCGATCTGATGCGGCCGCTCGCGCAGGAAGCCGCTGTAGATTTCGGCGTCCTGCTCGCCCGAGTCGCCAATCAGGACGAAACGCCGCTGCGGGAACATGGTCACGATCGGCTCGATGGCGGCTCGCTTGTGAGTCTTCTGGCGCGCGGGGCGCAGCTTGCTGGCGGAATCTCGAAAGCGAAACCGCTTCAAATGGAACGAGCCGGCCGGATAGCCCTCCGCCCGGAAGAACTCACTGAGCGGTTCGTAGAGCTGCCACGGGCTGCCCGAGACAAAGTGAAAGGCCGCTCCCGCCGCGGCACATTCGCGATACAGCTCGGGCATTCCCGCCACGGGGACGAACGTGCGCGTGAACGTGTTCCGAAACAGGTCGCGCCGGTTGGGGACGTTGCTGTGTTTGATCGTGTCATCGACATCCGAAATGATCGACACGCCGGTCGGCCCGATCAGTTGCAGCCGACCGGCACAGTCGCGCAGGTCATGCTCGGTCAGAACGGCTCCAAACGGCAGCCAGACGTCGCGATTCACCGGGGCACCCAGCGCGTGTGAGACTTCACGCTCGGGGACCGTCACCGTCCCTCGAAACAACCCCATGTAGTCCGATTCGCCGACGGCATGTTCGCGGTCGCCGATCCGGATGGTGACCGACCGGCCGCGCAGGCCACTCATCAGGAACTCCCGCATCCGAATGCTGAAACACTCTTCTGCGGAACGGTCGAAGCGCAGGACGCTCTTCACCACCGCCAGCATCGGCTTGCGCCGCAGCCAGGAAATCCGCGGATCGAACACGCGCCCCTGCACGACCAGCGACCAACCCGCACCGTCTTCGGTCCGCGCCGCGAAGGACGGATAGAAGACCACCCGCTCATGGCGGGCCACGGCCTTCTGACGCGAACTACTGATTGAGCGGAACAACGACACGCGAACGATTCCCGTCGGAGATGCCTCTGGTCCCCTCGCCCCATCTTCGGGGGAGGATTACGGGAGGTGGGCTTTTCCCATGATTCAACACGCGGCGTGGCATCCGGCCGTCACCGGTCCTCGGTCTATCGGCATTCCGTCCGCAAAGCCACGAAACTTTGCCGACACCCGAATCCGGCGGACTACTTCAACAAGTCGGCCACTTCGGCGGAAGTGAACTTGCGTTCGAGTCTCGCCCCCATCTGAGCCACCACGCGGGCGGCCGCATGCGAAGCCAGATGGCCCGCCTGCGGCCAACTGAGTCCGTTCGTGATCCCGTACAGGATTCCCGCCGCATACATGTCGCCGGCTCCGGTCGTGTCGATCGCGGTGACTTTGACACCCTCCACCGGATACGAATGCCCCTCGTGCATCAGCAGCGAGCCATCCGGACCCAGCGTCAGCGCCACGTTGGCCGCGTGCTGGTGAATCTCATGCGCACAGTCGATCGGGTCGGTCTTGCCAGTCAAACTGCGAGCCTCTTCCAGATTGCAGAACAGTAGATCGACCGGGCCCTCGATCAACTCCCAGAACAGGTCGCGGTTGAAGTTGATCAGGAACGGGTCGGAGACCGTGAAGGCCACCTTCACACCATGCCGCTTCGCCAGGTCAATCGCCTTCAGCGCGGCGGCCTTGGTCGAGTCACCCGCGAACAGGTAGCCTTCAATGTAGACGTACTTCGCCCGTTTGATTTCCGCTTCATCAATGTCGTCCGGCCCGAGCGTCGCCGACAACCCGAGGTGCGTGAGCATCGTCCGCTGAGCATCCTCGGTAATCAGGCAAACACACGTCCCGGTCTGGCCGTCGCCCTGAGGTGTCACAACCGAGACACCCAGGTCGCGCATGTCCTGCAACCAAACCTCACCGAGTTCATCGCGCCCGAGCTTCCCTGCATAAGCGGCCTTCCCCCCGAAGTCGGCCACCCCGGCAATCGTGTTCGCCGCCGAACCGCCCGCGCACCGGTTCAGCTTCACGCCGTGGAGCGATCCCAGCACGCGGGCCTGAGTCGGCTCATCAACCAGCGTCATGATCCCCTTGGGAAACTCCAAATGCGCCAGCAGCGAATCATCAATCCGCGCCTGAATGTCCACCAGCGAATTGCCCACACCGTAAACGTCGTATGCCATGTCGAGTTGTTTCCTGTTTTCCGGAGCGAGAGCGCCAACACCTATCACCTGTTTTTCGCTCGTCGCTCGCGTGTCTTTCGGAGCGGGGCGGCGTCAGCCCCCTGGCTCTTGGGCGTCAGCCCTTCTTC
>JANODP010000258.1:0-5197 GCA_031412755.1 Schlesneria sp.
CCCCCCCCCCCCCACAACCCTTCGCGGCTCGACCCGCTTCGGCTATTCTCTCCCGGTCCATTACGTTCAGAACGGAGTCGCCATGAACTTAGCTTGCTGGTCAGTCCTGGTCCACATCGCGGCGTTGTTTGGCGCCGACGATGCCGCGCGCGTGCTGGTCAAGGTGAACGGGAAGGCGATCACGGCGGGAGACGTCGAGTTCGCCGCCACGACTCAACAGGTGAAGCCGGAGGAGCGAGCGGCCCGCGAGCCGCAGCTTGTCGAGCGTCTGATCGAACGACAGCTCGTGCGAGACTTTCTGGCCAAGCGAAAGATCGCCGCGCCGGCCGATGACGTGCAGTTCCAGATTCAGCACGCCGAGTCGGTCCTGAAGAAACTCGGCGAAGATCCCGAGGCGTTTCTCGCCAAGCTCGGCTACACGCCCGAGCGGCTCAAAAGCGAGTTGAGCCTGCCGCTGGCGTGGCAGATCTACGTCCGACAGACCGTCACCACGCCACAGATTCGCGACCATTTTGAGAAGCATCGCGCGGAACTCGACGGCACCCAGCTTCGCGCCCGGCAGATCTTCCTCAAACTCGCGGCCGGTGCGAGCGAAGCCGATGTCGCCGCGAAGACCAAACAGTTGCAAGACCTCCGCACCGGGATCGCCTCGGGCAAACTCTCGTTCGCCGACGCCGCCCGACAGTTTTCCGAGGCCCCGAGCAAGGAGCAGGGTGGCGACGTGGGCCGCTTCGGTTTTCGAGGCAAACTCCCCACCCCGGTCACCCGCGCCGCCTTCGCCCTCCAAGTCGATGAGATCAGCGAACCGGTCGTCTCGCCGTTCGGAGTCCACCTGATCCAGGTGACCGAACGCCACCCCGGAGACCTCAGCCCGGAAGACGCCCGCCCGCAAATCCTCGAACGCCTGTCCGACCAACTCTGGAAAGGTACCGTCGACCGCGAACGAAAAACCGCGAAGATCGAACACTCAAAGTAGCGAACATCTCGCTCGATCAGGGGTCAGGCTTTGCCCAGTCTCATTTGACGTTGATCTGACACCGCCAGATCGGAAAGCCTGCGGGCTTGGTTCGTGTTGTGCCACGCGGATGGGACTCGGCCTGGTCCATCAATTGAAGGTCCACCACATAGCTCCCCGAGCGTTTCGGCGCAGGGATACAGGCGCGAAACTCAACGGCACCGCCTGGATTGCTGGATGGCCTGGCCTCCACCATTTCCGTACGAATGATGCCCAGGTTCGTGGTGACATCGTCGCCGTGCAGGAAGAGCATCAGCCGCAGCGTTCGATCCGTCGCCTGCTTCGTTTGAGTCATCGGGGAAGCCGGTTCATCAGCGCGTGGTTTCCACATGGCAGTGATTCCGGACAATCCCCAGGTCCCCGGCAGCAGCGTTCCGGCCACGTTGATCGGATCACCTCGCGAGACATCGTGGACTTCCGAAAGTCGTACGTGCGCTCGTTGATTCACGTCCACCTGCTGGACGAGGACTTCCTGCGATTGGACAGGCCAGTCACGTTCCAGCCGCGCCAATGGCGAGGCAGCGCGACTGCAAGCGCTGAGCAACGAGCACAAGACCAGGGCAAACAAACATCGGCCGACCATGCTCAATGGGCTCCTTCGCCCGCCGCGTCGGAACCATCCCGCGTCCCCACGGCGCGCCAGGCTTTTGTATCGATACTGTTGCTCACGAATCGGACGTGTCCATCCAGATAGGCGACATTCACACCGCCCGAATGGGCACTCGCGGCCCCCCGATTATTCAACAAAAAAGGATTGTCCGCCGAGAGACCATCGGGACCGCAAGTGGGACCATTCGGCTGCAGCCAATGGGAATAGGTCGTCTTATTCGTGTTTGACTGTCGCCAATCGGCGCTGCTGGCCTGCGGCGAGGCCCAAAAGACTCGTGGTCCAATGTTGCAATCGGAAATGGACAGCTCCGTCTGCGCGGAACGTTCCGCCAGGGCGGCGGGCGTCAGGGGGTTGGAAACCGTTGCTGCCGAGACGGATGGAATGGTCACAAGCCAGAAGTACCGCGCGGGATTGGCGGCGGCACTTTCCGCGTCCCCGCCGGCGCGATGGGCAACTTGCTCCGAGAGACAGGCGGTCTGACTCGTTCCGTCCGAGACATCGCTCAACCGCACCATGTGCTTCCCGAATATGTCCAGCGTCGAAAAGGGACCCTGGGCGATTGAGCCGGCACCTTCACCCGAACTCACATTCAGACAGTAACTGAGCGGAGATTCAAATCCGCTGATGTCGCCGTCGGCGGGGCATTCGAGAAGTTTGACCCGACGCAATCCTCCGGCGATGGCCTCACATTTCTTGGGCAACTCGATATAGGGAAAGACCAACGTGAGCGCGCCGTCACTCCCGCAGCTCACGTCGGTCGAAATCGCCCACGGGGGAAGCGTTCCGAATACCTCGTGGTATTGCATCAGTCCCTGCGTCAGTTGACGAAGATTGTTCTGGCACTGCATGCGCCGAGAAGTGGCTCGGATGGTCTGCACGGCCGGAGCCAGAAGAGCCATCAGCAGTGCCAGCACGGCGATCACGACGATCACCTCAATCAGCGAGAAGGCACTGCGCCCTGATGGCATTTTTCGTTCAATTTGAAACCGGTGACGGCGAATCATTTGGAATCCTTCCTTGGAGTGAAACTCGCACGGACGGTTCTCAAACGGGGACACGGCGCGAGTCCCGTTCGAGGATCATTTTCTAGGGGACGATGTCGACCGTCCCGATGACAGATAGCGTCGGATTCTGTTTTTCAAAATCGATATGATAGTTCCCGGAGCCCGTGACCAGACTATTGTCGAGCCTTTCATGCGCCACATACATTTGCATACCGCCAGCGGTGATGTACTTCGGATTGAGGAGTACGTACACGGTTCCAAAGGCCGCATTAAAAACATATCCTCCCATTCCAAAGGAGTCGATCTTGCGAATCCTCACTCGTAGTAAATCTGTCTCCATCGCACCCGTCACGGTATAGGTGTAGGGCGTCAGTTGCGGTGTTCCGGCAGGCGTGCCGCGTGACGTCGTGGTCGAGTATTGCGCCTGGCAGAGTTCTGCTGATGCCGTGAGGATGATCAGCACCATAGCAGCTTTCGCGAATCGACAGAACATCGTGTTTTCCTTTGAAGGCGAGCACCATGCACAAGGCGGACATTCCGACTCATTGCGTCAGGATGCTGCAAACAAACTCTCCAGAAGTCAACGCTGCCACTTTTTCGGCTTGGTAGGAATTCTTTTGCGGCTAGGATGGATCTTCGGGATCATTCTGCTGGGCTGAATGTGGAATTTGCACTTGACGAGTGGATTTTTCTGGGCACAATGTTGCCCGTAAATCAATTCGTTTCGATCAGTAGCTGATTCTTTTCGGATTTGAGGTGACCCAGACAGATTGGTGACTTGGTCATTTTGCTGTGATGGTTCATCAGCTTGATTTGATGTGTGTTGATCTCGGTCAGACAGTGACTTTGTGAAATCAGGAGCTAGCCGACCAAGATCAGGCGCTCGCCGACCAAGATCAGGCGCTCACGGACCAAGATCAGAAGCTCGCCGACCGAGATCAGGCGCTCACGGACCAAGATCAGGCGCTCACGGACCGAGATCAGGAGCTGTCCGACCGCATAGGTGGCTGGAAATTGCACGTCTCAGGCCGTCAATTTCCAGAAGAATATTCGTCAGTGGGAGTAACCACGCAAGAAATGTGCTGAGGATCAAACTTGTTCTGATGCAGCGTTGGCTGCTGTCCGCTTGTTCGTTCTGTTTTCATTTTTTGAGGAGGTCCTCTCATGCCGATCGAAGACTATGGTTCGTATATTACTACGATGAATGAGTTTGGGATTCACTGGGCGTTGGTGAATGCCGCTTTGGGAGCGCCTCCCAACCATCTGAAGCTGGAGGGTGCATTTGCGCTCTCCGGGTTTTTGCTCTTGCGGGATACGGTCCAAGCCTCGATTTCCGCGGGGGAGGGATTTGAGAATGGACGGCAGATCGCGGCCGACTTTCGGGATCTGACCAAGACTGGCCTGCGGGATCGGCTCGGTCAACTCCGGGCCATGATCCAGATGCTGCTGCCGCAGTCGAAGTATGCGTCGTCGCTCCCGGTGCTGCCGCCGCTGGGGGCGGGCGAGTCGAAGTTCATGGCTCCATTTGACGATGCGGCTGATCTGTGGGGGCGGATCAATGCCGACTCGACCATCGCCGGGTTCACTCCGCCGCTGGTGATCGCGGGGTATGCGCTGGAGGACTTCGTCAGCGACATCGCCGCGATGCGGGCCGCGTTTCTTGCCGTCCTGACCGCCGAGAATGACAAGCGGATGTGGGCGAAGGAGCGGGATGCGTTGCTGGACACCGCCCGCAAGTACATGGTGCAGTACCGGCTGGGGGTCGAGGCGTTGTTGCCGAACCATCTGCTGGCGCAGACCATACCCGCCCTGTACGCTCCCGGCGGCAGCACGCCCAATGCGGAGACGCTGACCGGGGTCTGGAATCCCGTGACATCTCAGGCTGACTTTACCTGGACGGCCTCGTCGAACCCGAACCTCGATCACTACCAGATGCGGATGTCGAGCGGCCCGAGTTACGATGCGGCCACGGCAATCGTCATCGGCAACTTCCCACCCGGCACCACGTCGTTCTCGACCGCCGAAGGCCTCCAAGGCCCCGGCGAGGTGTCGTCGTACAAACTGTTCGTGGTCCTCACCACGAACAACGAAGCCGGCAGCAACACGGTGACGATCGTCCGGCCGTAGCAGCCTGTTGAAAAACGTAGGGTAAGCGTCCCGCTTGCCCGTCATTTTAGTTGGAAAACGGGCAAGCCAGAGGCTCACCCTACGTTTTTCAACAGGCTGGTAGACAAGAAAACACGACAAAGCCGGGGTCAGGCACTTCGGAAATTCGGAATGGGCCGGATGGTCGCGGGCACTTGCAACAAACCTCGGCCCGGCCAATTCCGAATTTCCGAAGTGCCTGACCCCTGATCGATGCTCCACTGAAAACTCGTGCCACGGCTGTGTCAGCCGTGAGAATGGGGAAACGGCATGCGACAAAGCCGCACGGCTGACACAGCCGTGGCACGGGACACAGCCGGCACAAAAACGCAAGGTTGGTGTTGGTCAGGGCCGAACAAGTCGGGCGGCCGCTGGATGCGTGGGGCGCGGAGGCGTTACACTCGGATCGGGTCTGAATTCTCT
>JANODP010000259.1:0-22747 GCA_031412755.1 Schlesneria sp.
CTCCGCGTGAAGTGAGCCGACTGCGAGTGGGGCGGGGTTTGTCCATTCCGCCGTGGACTCGCGCTCGGCCATCTTCACGCGGAGCGATGAAGGCTACTTTGAATGCGGCCGAAGGTGTCTTCGACTTACCGCACCAACACGGCCACATCGTGACGCTACCCCACCCCGCCAGGCAACGCAACGTGCGAGGCGGTTGCCGGTCTGTGGCCTCGCGGGTATGGTGTCGCCACGAAAACAAACAGGCGAGAGCGGCATTCTTCGATGGGTCGAAGAGGCGGGTCTTGCTCGACGAAGGATGCTGCATCATGGGTTTGATGGACGGAAAAAAGGGTTTGGTGTTGGGGGTTGTGAACGACTGGTCGATCGCGTGGGGCATCAGCGATCAGCTTCACAAGCAAGGGGCGCAGCTCGGCTTCACTCACCTGCCCGACAAGGATCCGACGAATCCCAAAATGGCGAAGCGGGTTCGCAAGGCGGTCGAGGGATTCGATCCCAAGATGTTCTTCCCCTGCGACGTTCAGAACGATGCCGATCTCGACGCGGCGTTTGCAATGGCGAAGGAGACGTTCGGTACGCTCGACTTCGTGGTCCACTCGATCGCCTACGCTCCGATCGACGATCTGAAGGGCCATGTTTACGACTGCTCGCGCGAAGGCTTCAAAACCTCGATGGACATCAGCGTCTACAGCCTGATGGCCGTCTGCAAACGAGCCAAGGATTTGATGCCCAATGGCGGCAGCATCCTCACGCTCACGTACCTCGGCGGAGAACGAGTCATCCCCGGTTACAACGTGATGGGGCTGTGCAAGGCGGCGCTGGAGTCGTCGGTCGGCTACCTCGCCCACGAACTCGGACAGCAGAAGATTCGCGTGAACGGCCTGAGCGCCGGCCCGATCAAGACGCTGTCGGGTTCCGCCGTGAAGGACTTCGACAAGATGCTGGAGATGTACGACGCCCTCTCGCCCCTGCGACGCAACGTCAGCCTGGAGGAAGTCGGCAAGAGCGCGGTTTACCTGCTGAGCGACATGTCCACCGGTGTGACCGGCGAAACGCTGCACGTCGACAGCGGCTACCACGCGATGGGAGCGCCCCCCGGAGACGCCAAGCTGGGCGGTTGAGCGGTGTCGCAAAGGGGCGAGGTGGTTCGATGCAGTCGGCCAAGATCATTCTGCTGAGCATCGCCGCCGCCGTGGTCTATGGAATTGTTCACGACCAGATCACGGCGCGCGTTTGTGTCGAATACTTCACGATCGGCCACCCGGACATTTTTGGAACCGACTCGCCGACGCTGCTCGGATTGGGGTGGGGCGTCGTCGCGACGTGGTGGGCAGGAGTGCTGGTTGGTTTTCCACTGGCCTTCGCCTCGCGACTGGGTTCGCAACCCAAACGGTCGGCCAGCTCACTCGTCGTTCCAATTGCGAAGTTGCTTGGATTCATGGCGTGCTGCGCGGTCGTGGCGGGACTCGTCGGTTTCGGTCTCGCAACGCTGGGCCATATCTTGTTGGATGACCGCCTCGCCCGGTTGATTCCGCCGGAGAAGCATCGCTACTTCCTCGCAGACCTGTGGGCACACAACGCGAGCTATCTTTCGGGATTCGTCGGTGGACTCCTGCTCGCCGCGAATGTCTGGCGTACTCGGATGAGCACTCCAACCGGAGGCTCTCCGTGACCACCGATACCAAACGAATCGGCATCGCCGTCGTTGAACACGCGGGCCATTATCTGGTTGGCCTCCGCGGACCAGACGTACCGCTCGCCGGCTACACCGAGTTTCCCGGCGGCAAGTGTCTGCCCCACGAATCGCCGGAAGACTGTGCCGTGCGTGAGTGTCGCGAAGAATCGGGACTCCTCGTGACGGTTGATCGTCTGCTGTTGCGATGCGAGCACAGTTATCCACACGCGACCGTGGACCTGCACTTCGTTCTCTGTCGGCCGTCAGAAACTACTTCAGTCAGCGACGAGCATCGCGGCTTCCGCTGGGTTCCCCGCGAGCAGATTGCGTCACTGAAGTTTCCCGAAGCGAACGAGCCGCTCATCAAGATGCTGGCTGGCACGTCTTCGTGAACAGCATCAGCCAGCGAGAAACGCTTCGATGCGATCCAGCCCCGTTTTGATCGTTTCGAGGTTCGTCGCGAACGAAAGCCGAACGTAACCGGGGGCACCGAAGGCGTCGCCCGTGACTAGTGCGACGTGGGCTTGCTCCAGCAGGGCCGTGCAGAAGTCGGTCGCGTTGTAGACCGTGTGGCCTCCCGCGAGCGGTTTGCCGAACGACGAGTTCACGTTGAAGAAGGCGTAGAACGCGCCGCCCGGTTCGGCAAACGTGACGCCAAATTTCTCGCGCCACGGTCGCATCCGGTCCATGACGTAGTTGCGGCGCTTCTCGAACTCGACCCGCATCGCCTCGACGCTTTCCTGCGGACCGTTGAGTCCTTCGACCGCCGCGTACTGGCTGATGCTGCACGGGTTCGACGTTTCCTGGCTCTGCAGGTTGTCCATCGCCTTGATGACCTCGACGGGTCCGATCGTCCAGCCGATGCGCCAGCCGGTCATTGCGTAGGCCTTGCTCACGCCGCTGACGATGATCGTGCGCGCAGCGACTTCGGGACCGAAGCTGGCGAAGCAGCGGAACTCGGCTCCCTGGTAGAGCAGCTTCTCGTAGATCTCGTCGGACAGGACGAGGATGTCTTTCTCGACGGCCACGCGGGCGAGCGACTCCAACTGCGCGACGGGATACGTGGCTCCCGTCGGGTTGGACGGGTTGTTGAGCATCAGCAGGCGGGTTCGTGGCGTGATGGCCTTCCGAAACTGATCGGCCGACATGCAGAAGCCGCTGGCTTCGCTGGTGTCGATGATGACGGGAGTCGCACCGGTCAACTCGACGAGTGCGCTGTAGCTGACCCAGTACGGCGCGGGGATCACCACTTCATCGCCCGGTCCGCACAGCGAGGCCAGCACGTTGTGAATCGAATGCTTCGCACCGTTCGAGATGAGCACCTGAGCCGGTGTGAAGTCGAGGCCATAGTCCCGCTTGTAGGCAGCGCAGACAGCCTTCTTCAATTCGGGGATGCCACCCGACGGCGTGTAGTGCGTGTGCCCCGCTTCCATCGCGGCGACAGCGGCCTGACGAATGTTGGCCGGCGTGATGAAGTCGGGTTCGCCCAGCGTGAAGTCGTAGACCGTGATCCCTTTCGTCTTCAACTCCTTGGCCTTCGCAGCAGCAGCCAGAGTGGCCGAGGGCTTGAGTGACTGAACGGCGGGCGACAGACGAACGGAACTCATACAAATCTCTTTTCAATGAGGCTCGCGACGCGATGGGATCATTTGTCGGACAAACATTCGGCCAAACACCTGAACCGGGCGAGGATTGTTGAACCCTCTCCAAAGGACGTCAAGCCACGTGATGGGCGTGCGGAAGCGAGTGGCATCGGCACGATCGGCCGCACATCGCGAAAGCCCCCGGTGCTGCAAAGCATTTTCCCCTCGCCATCGTGACAAACCGCGAGTTTCGCCAAACCGTCAAGGCTTGACTAGCCGATGAAATCTGTGCGTTGATCGCGATCTGATTCTTCGTCACAACCTGTTGAGGATTGGCTTCCAGAAACAGAGGCCGCGACTGATGTGGACGACGGTGTCGCGATGAGTTGCGCCGCGGAGACAGCGTGAAGCACTCCAAGTTAGGGGCGAACAAGTTTCGACAATCTATTGCAGAGCAAGATTTTCTGCTTGACCTGTTTTCCAAACGACCATAGGATCGCACGCGTTGATTCGACGGTAAGTCGAGAATGAAGTTCACATCCCTCGTTGGGGTGTCGCACTTTTGAGTTGTCTCTCTTCGATGGGTGCCAAAGAGAGACGACAGTTTGAAACAGGTGCCCGACTCTGCCCTAAGGAGCCACGGATATGGCCGCTACGAAAAAAGCCGCTGCGAAGAAGACTGCCGCCAAGAAGCCAGCCAAGTCGGCGAAGGCCAAGGCCAAGAAGTAACGAACACTGACTTCACCGTCAGTACCAACAGGCCGGACCTTGCAGTCCGGCCTGTTGCATTCTTTGGCTGTGAAATCGTGGTTTCTGAGGCCCGGGTGCAGGAATCACCGGAGTTCAAACAGCGACTGCGTCTTCACGATCGCCAGATGTGCGGGAAAAGTATGAAAGGCGTGAACAAGCATGCTGTCGCGGGTGACCTCGATTCGCAGCAGACTGGCCGGACCGGGACTGAAGCGATTGGAACTGGCAAACATGGCCGAGAGGCTGGCTTGCGGACAATCTTCCATCAGTTCCTCGTGACACCTCAAGAAAGCGGCCGGATTGAGCCGTTCCAGAGAACAACCGACGCTGTAACGCACGCCGAAGTCCAAATCGACCGTCTTGGTATGGCAACCGTGCAACCGGTACTCGAACAATCGACTTCGGGGCGGCAATCGATCGTGGCGGTTGGCGATGACCTCGGTCAGAGTTTCCGAACCGACTCGCAGAATCAACAGATGCCCGGCCGTACAGAGCCGCGCATCGAGGGACATCGTCGAATTGCGGAGCGCGATCGACCGATGATGGACGAACAGCTCCGGGTGCAATGTGCGGTCATGGGCACAGAGCACCAGATCGGAAACATCGGGACGGGCGACTCGGGTGGGCATGACAATTACTCGGCGAACGGTTCAACACGTCGCCGATTATAGGAGCCGTCGGAGGGGACTCGCCATCGTCACGGCCTCGCGAATCACGAGGCGTGTTGTTGAAGATCGGCTTGTCCCTTGCGTTGGCAGAAATCGCCGAACGTCTCACCCGACTGTCGGTGGGCTTTGTAGTAATGCAGCGCGGGGATGATTGCCGCCACCGCATCGGCCTCGGGGACGAGATCCTTGTAGACGTAGGCCAGCCGTGTGCCCATGACATTTCCGCCGACGTAGATCGTGTATTTTCCGAGCGTCTTTCCCACGAAGCCGATGTCCGGGGTGTAGGGTCGCGCGCAGCCGTTCGGACAGCCGGTCATGTGGACCGAGATGCGATCCCCCTTGATGCCGAGCTTCGCCATCTCGACTTCGAGCTGGTCAATGATGCCGGGGAGGGTTCGTTCGGATTCGGTGACGGCAAGACTGCAGGTGGGGAATGCGGGACAGGCGATGGAGTACCGGCGAATCAGAGTCAGTTCGTGGTCCTGCTTGATGCCATGCTCGACGAGCATCTGCACGATGTCGGCTTTGTCCTGCGGGTCGATGTCACAGAGAATGACCGACTGGAGCGCGGTCAATCGCGTTTCCATGCCGTACCTGGTGAGGATCGCCCGCAGGCCGGTCTTGATCCGCAGCGAACCTTCGTCCTTGATGCGACCACATTCAATGTTGATGCCGAGGAACAGCTTGCCGTCCCCCTGCTCGTGCCAGCCGATATGATCGTCCACGTCGGTGACGTCGATGTCGCGCGGAGCGGGCAGTGACTGGCCGAAGTATTCCTCGACCTTCGCCTTGAACCAGTCGA
Source organism: Schlesneria sp. (assembly GCA_031412755.1). Classification (GTDB taxonomy): domain Bacteria; phylum Planctomycetota; class Planctomycetia; order Planctomycetales; family Planctomycetaceae; genus Schlesneria. The sequence continues at coordinate 5,476 of JANODP010000259.1, forward strand.
GGCCGTGATTGTGGATCGTGTATTTGAGGCGGGCGACCTTGCGGTCCTCACGGTTGCCGAAATCGCGCTGCACCTTGACGATCGCTTCAGCCACACCGACCACCTGTTCGGGCGTGACGAAGGCCAGCTTCTGGGCGATCGCGACGAATGTCTTCTCGGCAGCCGGGGTCTTCCCCTGACCACCGCCGACGAGGACGTTGTACCCGACGATCGTATTGCCCTCGACGATGGCGATGAAGCCGAGATCGTGCGTATAGATGTCGACGCAATTGTCGTCGGGCAGTGTCAAACCAATTTTGAATTTGCGGGGCAGATAGGTTGTGCCGTAGATGGGCTCGTCGACGGGCTTGAACTCGGCAACATTCGTTTGTTCGCCCGCCTCGTCGGTCAGCCAGATTTCGTGGTAGGCCGCGGTGCGAGGCTTGAGGTGCTCGGCGAGTTGATCGGCCAGCGTCTGCATCTGCTGATGCGCGGGATTGTTCTTGATGGGCGCGGGGCAGGCCATGACGTTGCGTTTCACGTCACCGCAGGCCGCGAGCGTCGTCAGCAGCGAGTCGTTGATTCCCCTGACCGCGGCTTTCAGGTTTCGCTTGATGACACCGTGCAACTGAAATCCCTGCCGCGTGGTGACGCGCAACGTGCCATTGCCGTACTTCTCACACAGGTCGAGATGATCCAAAAATTGCCGAGCCGTGACTTTTCCCCCGGGAACGGCCGTCCGCACCATGAAGATGAATTGCTTCCCGCGGGCGGTGCCATCCGCATTCTTGTCTTTGCGGTGGTCGCGGTCGTCCTGCTGATAAATGCCGTGAGGCTTCAGGAGCTGTTCCGAGTCCGGGCAAAACTCGTGATCCGTCGGAAGCTCCTCTGCCAGTGTGCCGCGCAATTGCCGGCTGTTTTCCTTGAGAATCTCGATTTTGCTCCGCTTCACAACCTCGGACATCGACCGGACTCCTGAACGACACAAATGGGGAGCAGCCTCTCACTCCCTCTGCCATAAAAATCAAATGCACGAATTCCACCAGCGCAGGGCAGTATAGCGGCGAGGTCAAATCCTGACCAAGTCACACGGTGATCCGCTCGACACAGCCAACATGCCTGGCGTGTCTCCGTGACGCGCGTCAGTAGTCGTAGCGCACTCCGAAGCCAATCAGTTGCTGATTGTCCTGCAAGAATGAGTACTGGTTGTTCTTGCCGTTGAAGTACTGCAAGCCGACTCGGAACAGATGGTCCGACCGCGTGCGACGCCACTGCCAGCCGGCCATCATGTTGAAGCTGCCGCTGCCGTGTGTCGCCTCGCGCAGATGGACGTTCGCGGCGAAATAGGGTGCGCCCCGCAGGCCGGTCGCATCGGGCGAGCACCACTCCAAACCGCTCTGCCATTCCCACGGCCTGTCACCACCGGATCGGGCAAAGCTCCAACCCAGTTCGCTGTAGAGCCGCAGCGAGTCGAAGACGAAATAGCCCAGTCCGGCCACGAACGCCGTTCGACTGTATCCGTTGGGAATGAAGCCTGGATTCTGCATCAGAAAATCATCGGCCACGTGCGACTCGATGTGGTACACCGCAACTTTCGTCTGAAACGGGCCTTCCCGCCACGTCAGCGGCAATCCCACCCGAAAGTCCATCGACTGCAAATCATTTCCGTCGCCAGGCAGGGAGCGAAGGAACGTCCCGCCCTCGACATCGAGCTGAAATCCTTCGGGCTGAATCGCGCGACCAGTCCCGAACCGGATCAACCCGACGCGCCAACCCAGCGTCGTATCCCAAAGAGTTTGCCCGCCGGATTCGTGCAAGAATGAATTCGAGAGACGAGGTTCCTTGTCGCCCGCCAAGTACGATTTGTACATCAAGCCCTCGGGAAGCAGTTGCCAATTCCAAACCGCGTCTCCCGCAGGAAAGCCGACGACTGGTCCCAGAGTAAACGTCGTCCCGCCTGCGATCAGAGGGTCGTCGTAGACAAACGTCTCACCGGAAAACGGCGTCGACCACGTGGTGGCTGATGCATCCATCAATGGTTCAACGGCACCGGCAACGCCTTGCCGAAACGGGCTCATGAGGACCCCGGTCATGATGGCAACCGAGACCACCAGCGGTCGAACAAGTCGATTCATCGTGACTTGATCCTTTACGATGGTCTGAGATCCATCCAAGCCAATGATTCGAGCGACTCGCTGGACGCGACTCGACGAACCATGAGTTGAAATTGTGAATCGCGGCAAGATTGCGGGAGAAATGTGTGCGGAATTTAGCAGAAGTCCCTCAAGCCGGACAGAGGGGTTCTGATGGAGCAACCGGAGAGATGTCACCAAGCGACGAGGGTTGCGGCACCACTGAAGATTTGTCAGAATCCCCCGCCCCCGAAGGGGTTCGCGCCCCTGAAGGGGTTCGTGGCGGAGGACGCAGGTCTGAAACCGTTCGTTTTGTCAGTTTGCCCGGTCGAGAGAGAAAGAGTCGCGAACCATGCCTCTGTCGCGTGAGACGTTGGAACATCAAATCAAGCTTGCCAAGGATTCCTTGAGCAAGTGGGTTGCCGTGTTGGGAGAGAAAGGGATCGAACGCCCTGCGTTCCGCCGAAATCCGAAATGGCGACAATTGAATGCCGAGTGCAACAAGATCAAACGTCGCTTGAATCGCGTCGCGGAAATCGAAGCGATCACCGAAGAAGTGGCTCAGCGCAAGGCTGCGAAACTGGCCGAGGCCGAATCGGCGGCCTGATGCCGCTCGCATCGTTCGGGTCGGCGATTGGTGCATCCCCATTGATTCGTTCGTCGGGATTACTCAATCCTGCGCGAGACCCTCGGCTCCTCAATTGACTTTGGAGAGGTGACAGAGCGGCCGATTGTGCAGCACTGGAAATGCTGTGTATCAGAAATGGTACCGGGGGTTCGAATCCCCCCCTCTCCGTTCGTCTGACTGCCCATGAGCCGTAACCCTATGGCTCATGGGCATCTGCATTTCTGAGGTCTCCTCAGGATCCCCCGTTTGTGGCGCTATTTGTGGCGTTTTGTGGCGGGAGGGTTCTCTGACGGAGGTCTCCATGTCGGAACATCAGCAATGCGCACAGACGGAAACAATCACCAGGAAGCGAGCCCCGCAGCGGTCGGGGCAGTTTCGAGTCGGTAAGGTCCGGGCCGATCTTCGTGGCAGCGTCTGGTATCTTTCCTATCACGAACAGGGCCAGCGGCGGCGACCGCGTGTTGGTCCGGACAAGGACGTCGCACGACAACTGGCGGTACAGATCAATGGTTAATTGGAAGTCGGCGCGCCGGCAGCGCTGTCATTTGAACCGATCAGCCTCGTGGAACTGCGTGAGCGCTGGCTGGCACGTCATGAGCACGTATTGCGCTCCTCAGTGCAAACCATTCGACGATACCGCGCGGCCACGGAACATCTGATCCGCTACCTCAACACGACGAGTTCGATCAAGCTCGTGTCGCACATGCACACAAATCACGCGGAAGACTTTGTCCGCTACCTGCGCGCGATTCGCGTGGCCCCGAATGGTCATCCTCACACTGCGAAGCGACCGCTCTTGGACAAGGGGATCCAGTACATCCTGGAAACCTGTCGGACCCTGTTCTCCTATGCGATGAAGCGTCGCCATTTGTCGCCGTATGCCGAGAATCCGTTCACTGCTTTGGATCTGGGACGGCTGCCGATCGAGCATGTTCGCCGAATCGTGTTGCCGACCACGCAACAACAGGTGGGACTCCTCAATTCCTGCGACGCATGGCAGTTTCCCGTCTTTCTGACGTTGATGCTGACCGGGCTTCGTCCGGGAGAATTGGTGCATCTCCTTCTTCCTGATGACCTCGACTTTGAGCAGCGACTGCTGTTCGTTCGCAATCGCGTGAATCTTGATTGGCAAGTAAAGACCCGCAATGAGCGGATGATTCCAATGCTGCCTTGCCTGTCTGAGGTTTTGCGCGTCATGGTCGGAGACAGAAATACCGGACCTGTCATTCTCCGGCGCCGCTTCTGTACCGAAAGACTTCCGTCATGGTTGAATGTGTCAGCGGCTGAAGTCGAGTTGACTCGGCGAATCCAGTCGTTCGAGTCCACGAATGCAACGGTATGCTCACGTAGGGAGCGATCTCGACTCGCACGAGGGCTTTGGACGGAGCTTGGGGTCGTCAAGACCGATCGTATCCGCTTGGAATTCATGCGTTTGACCAAGAAACTCGGACTGCCAGAACTTACGGCACCGAAGACTCTGCGGCATCTTTTCGCCACCACACTGCAGGATGCGAACGTCGATCTCCTCATCCGGAATGAACTCATGGGCCACTCGCCAGCCAGCGCGATCGGAGGCACCAGCCTTGGCATGACGGCAACCTATACACACACACACACACAGTTGGACACTAACCCGAATTATTCACGGTTTGGGATCAAAAACCTTCAAAACCAGACGCCGTTAAGGTGTCAGCTTTTGTGGCTGCCTAGATTCAATGGACCATCGCGGGCTCGCCTGATCCGCATAGGGGATTCCCCGATATGAGACTCCACGAATCCCCGATGCCATTTTTAGCAAAGCCCCGACACCACTTCTCGACGACGATGGATATCTTCTCCCTGCTTCGGAGTGAGCTTTCTGAACGGTGCGACACTCCCAACTCAATTATCAGATGAATACAGGAAGAGCGATGCCATCACTCGATCAACTGCTGGAGTTTGCAACGAAAATCAGCTCTGAAGCTTTTGGCTTGGTGAAACAGCAGCCAGAACCTTGGGCAGAACCTATGATGTGCTTCCGCAACTTGCAGAGAAAAGTCGAGCGCGATGGCGGGAGGGCTATCAACGGATGGATATTTCAAGCGAAGGCGGCTGAATTCGGTGAATACTTCATCGCCACTCATCATGCCGTATGGCTTGCACCAAATGGAGCGTTTCTTGATGTGACGCCGTTCCATTCCGACGAAAACAACCATCCTCTTTCAGAGAATGGTTGCACGTATTACTTGATTGACAGTGATGCAAGACCTGTCACAGTCGGAGCAGTTCCATTTGCTCTCGCGAGGAAGTTCTACCCTGCGACGAACAGTCCAATACTGATGGCCTATGTCAAGACACTGACCCGCAAAGAGCACGAGCGCTGTGAGTATTTCTACAAACGGCACACGGTGGGAAGCCATCGAATAGTTGGTAGCGGGGACACAGGGCGGATCAGAGAATTCAGGTGACTGAATCTGCGTCCCGCCCTTGGTCACCACGCCGGGAGCAGAGCCAGCGGCACGACGAACGGTCAATAAGGCACGGCCCTCGATTCAAACTGTAGATGTCCGAGAAGTGATCTCGGGGCGGCTCAGACGTGGGCGGACGGCGTATTCAAGTTGCGCCACTTGCGGCTCCACGCGACTCCGTCAATCTGTGGGTTATTGAGACAGTGGTCCGATTCGACGTTCCTTTGGAACGAACTGATCCCATGCCGGAATCCTCTGGTTGTGAATGCCAACCTTTCCTCGACGATTTAGCTGCACATCCACTCAACGGCCAGCAGACACGCCATCGCGAGCGTGACCAGCCCAACCTTCCTTCCCAACCTTTGAAGAACTCACCCACGCCGCAGGCTCAGTTAGTGATGCGTCGTGCCGTGAAATGGCCCGCTGACGCGAGGCGGAAAATCATCATGAGACCTGGCGTTGATAAGGCTCCTTCCGACATATCAGGCGTTGTGTTTCAGCAACTCGATGCGGTTGCCCGGCGGCGTGATGCCGAATTCATCGCAACATCGGCGGATCAGTGCGAGGCCATGTCGGGCGCATCGCGACTGCACACCGAACTGAATGTCCGCAATATGGAATTTGGCGTCGAATCCTGTTCCTTCATCCTCGATCGCCACCCAGGCGCATTGCGAGTCAATCTGGTAGCTGACGAGAATCGTCTTGGTGGGATCGTTGCCGTTACCGTGTTCCATCGCGTTGTTCAGAGCCTCGGTGATGGCGATCCGCATGGCGCACACAGCCGGCCACGAATAGTTCAGGCCGGTCATCAGTTTTAAGAGTTCATTTCGAACACGTTCCAACTGCGGTGGGCAGTTGGGAATTCTGATGTTCTGAAAGGAAACGGTGATGTTGTCGTCGGCGTGTGCTGGAGCGGGGTTGGCAATTGTGACATCGACAAGCTGGACCATGCTTCACCTCGTTGAATTCTGTTTGGTGGAATTGATGCCGGCCACGGAGTTGGCCGCCGGAGCGGATCGCACGACCGTGCGATGCACCTTGCGAAAGGCGTGTTTGATCCCGAAGCCACCAGCCAGAAGCACACACGCCAGCGAACCGGCCACGATTTTCTTGAACAGGGCAGCCGTATCTGGATCCCAGCTTTGCCGTTTGGGTTGCGGTCGAGAATAGTGCGGTCGAGCAACGGGGGGTGCGCTGTAATGCTCACGCGGCGCGGGCATCATCTCCGGCGCAGGTGCGGTTGCCGCTGGAGCAGGTGACGGCGCATTGTGAATCGGCGTTGCCGGTTGGGGGGCGGAAGTGGCTGCTGCCGCAACCGCAGGAGATGTTGTTGCCTGTAAAGGCGTCGATGCGGCATGGGGCGCGGCCTTTGTCGTTTCGGCGGCATGTGCCTGCTGCTCGCTTGCGATGCTGGCCGCTGTCTTGGACGCCACGACGAGTTGAGCTTTCGTAGGTGGCGGCGCACTAGCGGCGGCTGCCTGCGCCTGAGATTTCGCCAATTCGAGCGCTTCACTGGCTTTGGATACGATGGCGACCGCATTCAAGAGCCCCGGAGCGGACGACGATGGAAAGAACTGGCCGTGTGAGCCATTGCGAATGAGATCTGAGGGTTTCAGCTGCCCGTTCCTCGCCAGAGCGAAGACTTGCATGAACTCAACCGGCCCGAATTCGATGCCACCCATCCAGCCCCACCAGTACCGATCGACATTCGGCGCGAAGGCCCAGGCGAGTTCTGTCTTCGCACGGTCTTCAGCGGCCTTGAACGCGGTCTTGGCCTGAGCCACCATGGATTCTGCAATCTTCACTTTTGCCTGTTCGTAGGCGACTTGGCAAGCAGCCTGCACCTCCGCGCACCAGGTACAGGTCGTCGAATTGTCTGCGAGCGGATGCTGACAATCGGGGCAGAGGCGGGGCTTGGGCGGGCTCTCCGCGACGGATTTGGCTGGGGGTGTTTTCGCCGGGACGGGCTTCTCATTTTCGGGTCGCCTGCCATTCGTGTTGGAGACCAAAGCTGGCACACTGGGGCGCACTTCTGCGGGAACTTCCTCCAAGGGTACGCCGTTAAAGAGATCGGTAGCCCACGACGCGGAATCGGCCAGCTTGACCGACAGTGATGGCGCAGTGGGACGCTGTGCTACGGGAACTTCCTCCAAGGGCACGGTGTTAAAGAGATCGGCAGCCCACGACGCGGAATCGGCCAGCTTGACTGACGGGGAATGCGGCTTTGGGTCGTGTGGCACGTGACCACAATTGCGACATCGCAACATTCCCGACCGCATTTCCTCACCACAGTGCTGACAAGTCGTGATCTTGTTGTGCGGTGTCTCCTCGCGCCGAGAACCCGGCGAGGCGTCCGCAGACTGCGGTTCGTGAAGCAGCGTTCCACACTGTCGACAACGAACCATCTCGGGCCGGACATCGGTTTTGCATTGCGGACAAGAAGTCATCTGCACCGTGTGGTTTGTGATGCTCATGGTTGATTCCTTTTCGAACTGGAATTCTGGACGAGGTCGAATGACTGTAATCGTCGCGTTACGAGCGTCGTGCACGTTCGAGGAAGCTTCGAGTGGCTCCAGTGGCCACCGCTGGAGTACGGGCGGCAACGTACCTTCGTCCGCACAACCGCGCCACTTCGTCGAGCGCGGTTTGGACCGATCGAGCCGTCGCCGGTCGTGCGTTCGGAGATTTCTTGAGCAACTGGGAGACCAGTTGATCCAGTCCCGCAGGACATTCGGGACAGAAACTCCGCAGAGAGGGAGGTGCGTCTTGGATGTGCTGCCGCAGCATTTCAAATTGTGAGTCCGCCAGGAACGGTGTGCGCCCCGTCAAAAGCTCGAACAGGATGCAGCCAACGGCATACAGGTCGGACTGAGCCGTGATCGGTGCCGAGTGTGTGATTTGTTCAGGCGACATGTACGCATAGGTGCCACAGGTGCGACCGGGCATCGAGACCCGCTCGACTCCTTGATAAAACGCAAACCCGAAGTCGCCGATCTTGACGCGGTCTTCAGTGGCGAGGAACAGGTTCGCGGGCTTGAGGTCACGATGAATGATGCCGTAGCCGTGCAGGTACGCGAGTGCTTCGCAAACCTGCCGCCCATAGTGCAAGACCCGTTCGATGGACAATTGCCTGTTGCTGAGCAGTCGGTCGGCCAGCGTACCCTCTTCCAGAAGCTCCATCGCGTAGTACCGGTATTCGCCGGACTGCCCGTCGGCGACATGCGTCACGACATGCGGATGACGCATCACGCGCATGATCTTGATTTCACGCTCGAACCGTTCTCGCAAACGGACATTGCCAAACTGCGGCAGCGACAGAAATTTCACGGCAACCTGCTGTTTCGACTCACAACTCGTCGCGCGATACACGAGGCTCGTTCCGCCTTCTCCCAGTTGTTCGTGCAGGCGGAACGGAATCAAAGTTCCGTTGGGAGAACCGTCGTGCATGAGCAACAGCGGCTTCATGAGCAACAGCGACTGCACGGCCTGCGTGTCTTCCGGTTTTGACAGGTCGCTTTGTGCGGGGCTGGCGGAACTGACTGCGTCGGATGACGGGACTTCGTCAGTTGTCGTTGACGAGCACAGCTCGACGGTCCCCATTGCGCAATGCAATTCAAAGGTCGATGTCGGGCTGGGTGGATCGACCGGATCAGAACTGGCAACACGACGACAGGCTACATTCATGGCAGTTTCCAAGTCCCGTTGAGGAATGCAGAATTGTTTGCGATCAACCCCGTTCTGACAGGAGCCTCGCAAGTGGGACGACAGAGTGAATCTGTGGTCCACCTTCGTCTTGGGTAAGCTTAGCTATGGCCGAAAAGAGATAAATCGGGGCTTGCCCGAAAATGGGATCGGGGGGTATGCCGAAACGGCATAGGGGAATCCCCGATGCTGCGATCTGGCATGTTCGAGAAATCCTGTGGCGACTCTGATTACACGCTGAAACGAAAAAGCCCGGCGTCGCGGGAACAGCAGGGCTACTTTTTGTGGTGAATGTGGTCACCGCCGTTGTCTTTGAGTCCGCCTGAGGCATCCCGGGAAACAGGGGTGTTCAGCGTGCCGAAGTCTTCTGCTTCTCAGTCGGAATGCGCGGCGTCAGTGTTTCCCCGGCTTCAAGGGTCAACTCCAAATCCACCACGTTCTCACCGCTCGCAATGGAGGCTTGCAGGGTTGAGTCGGTGTTGTACCGGGCGGGGATCAGTTCTGGGCGGTCAATTGGATTACCTAGTGCATCCGTTGACTCCCGCGTGCCCACTTCAACTTTGTGTTCTCCGAGAAGGGCACCGCGCCGTTCGGCCGTGTATTCGAGTTCATAGACACCGTCGGCGTCGGTTCGTGCCAGGGAGCCCCGGCCTTTTTTGTTCGGATGAAACTTGACCCAGGCATTTGCAACGGGACGGCCATCCAGTGTGACACGACCGCGCACCGGGGCTAAGGCCACGTCGCTGCCTCCACAACCGCTCATCCCACACACCACCACAAACAACACACAATCGCGCAACATTCGATGACTTCCTGAGACTGGCATGACAGACCTCCGCCGTTTTCTTGTCTGAAGGTGAGAAGCTTCTCGTCTGAAACCTGACCTCCAAATCGGAAGCCAAATTCCCTCACATCATGCAACGAACGCATTTCGGAATAGCCCGCAGAGACAATAGTTTTCCTCCGCCGTTGTGGAGAGTGGGCTTTCGGTAAGCGGACGTTGATAATCGCACCGACTCTCTCAGAACTCGCCGACGATCCCACCATCGCTGACCTGGCTCAGCATCTGCCAGGTCGCGAGATTGATGTTCTCGCTGATGAATCGGACGGCACCATCGCCCATCAGGATGTGACAGCCACCCGTGTGACGACTGCCGAATCCGGTCGCCACCCGTGAATTGGGACCGACGACCGCATCCCCCAGCACAAACTTGCCGTTACCCACATTGCCGCCGCTCGATGTTGCATAGTGGACCCCGGCCCAAACCGCCTGACCAAACCTCATGTCGCGCTCACCCGTGACAAACGTATTGCTGGTACCGTCGGTCATGTCACGGATCCCGACGGAACTGTTGCCGAAGAACACGCCCTTTCCCTTCACTGTGCTGCTGAGCGCGGTTTCTCCATAGGTTGCCACGTAACTAGCCTTGGCGGCGAACGCATTGCTTGTTGACGTCGATGGTGTCCAAGTACAGCCCAGATTGGCGGTACAGCTCGTCTGATCGGTAGACGTTGCGCAGGGTGAGCCGAGCGGATTCGTCGGTGTGCCACCGCAACTGCCAGCCGTCGATGAATCCCAACTGGCCAGTCCCGCAATCTCGGGGTCGGAAGGACACTTCCACGCAGCGAGTTCGTTCTTCCAGGGGGCTTCCGGTCCATTGGCCGTGAAGATTAGCGTTGCATAGAGCGGTGTCTGGTCCAGGTACGGCAGAATCATGGCACCCCACCCGTGACGCAAATGGGTGAGCGGGTCAGCGAGATTGACTTGGACATAGCCCGAGGGAAATCTGTTGGCTGTGTCATGATAGTTGTGCAGGGCGAGACCAATTTGCTTGAGATGGTTCTTGCACTGTGTCCGACGTGCTGCTTCCCGGGCTTGTTGGACAGCCGGTAGCAACAACGCGATCAGTACGGCGATGATGGCGATTACCACCAGCAGTTCGATCAGCGTAAAGGCTGGACGCGAACGGGCAGCGCGATGGACAACTACGGTCATGGCAATTCCTTCACTCATGGGGGGGGAGGGCGAAATACAGTTCTCGAAGCAACATCTGCGTCGGATCGGGCCACTCGGCAGAGAGGCAATGAGTGGATTTGCGAGTGACTTGCTTCGGAAGTGAAGAGTAAACGGCTCTGAAAAAAGAACCATCGGGGAATGTCGGAAAAGTGCCTCGGGTATTCGCTGAGCTTTGATCGGGGATCCCCCGATAAACCGAATCCATGCCGAGAGCATCGGCCTTATGACCGATGCTCTATCGCAGGGTCGTTCTTGCGGACGCCCAGGCTCATACTGCTTCAACGTTCCGACACTCTTGGGGCCACCTCTTTCGATGTCAGTTCGATGACGATTTCGTTTTCGCCTGACTCGACTCGCTGTTCGAGCGTCGATTTCGTGTTGAAAACTGGCGGGATGGCCTCCGCGACCTCATCGATCATCGTTCCGGGCGGGGCCGGTGAACCGGCCTCGCGTTTCTTTCCGGTCTTGCGCGGCCAGTGAACCTCGACGCGGTACATGCCGACAACCGGCCCCTTGGCCTGCGGGATCGAGAATCTGCCGTCCGTGATCACCGAGCCCGAACTCGGCCCCTTGGTGCCGCCGGTGGGCAGGAACAGGATGGACCCCTGATCGACCTGTTCCCCGTCAAACGACACGATGCCGCTGATGGCACCGCGCTGGGGTCCGCTGCTTCCACCACAGCCCGCCAACCCGCAGATCACTCCGAGCAGCAAACAAACGTGGCCGATCATGGTCGCGTTGCGGTGTTCGAAATCCAGAATTCTCATGGTGACCTCTTCCGTTGATTCGTTGCTGCCGCTACTTGAACTCCGCAATCACCCGGGTCCGTACGGTGGTGGTCTCTAAAACTCGCTGATGACTTCGGAACCAAACATCGTGCCCAGTGCGTGCCAGGTATTGAGGTCAATGTTGTCGCTCACGAAACGTACGGCACCGTCGCCCAGCAAGACATGGACGCCCCCGGTATGCCGGCTGCGCGACGCGGCCGTGTCGGTTGTGTAGCTGTCTCCCGCTCCGCAGGGGAGGTTTTTCTGTGGAACATTCAGTCCGGCCGAACACCAGCCGTTGGGGAGCAGATCCGGGCTGTTGCTGTTCGGAGTGTTGCGGGTGTGGATGAAACCGAAGCCGGTGTGATCGACCCACATCCCGCCTCGCCAATCGTTGGGGTCGCCCGTTCCCGTGAGATACTCACCGAACAGCAGCGTGGAACTCGTCCCGTCGGTCAGATCGCGCAGACTGGCTCCCCGGTTGGAACCAAAGACAGCCTTGCGAGTGAAGCTGTCGGCGATGGTCTCACCGAAAAACCCCATGTAGTTGGTGACGGCATGGGGACCGCAGTTGATGTTTTTCTGCGTACCGCCCATGCCGTCGCTCGGACACAGCGCACCGGGCACGACGTTCTTGACTGCCGCGGCATTGTTGCCATAGCACCACATGTTGTTGGCGATGTTGAAATCGATCAGGTTGTAGAGCGGTCCCTGATCGAGGTACGGCAGCAGCATCACGAAGTACGTCGTGCGCGGCCCCGTGTAAATCGTGTTGTTCGCCCAAATGACGCCCGGTGGGAATCGCCCCATCGTGTCGTGGTAGTTGTGCATCGCCAGGCCGAGCTGCTTGAGGTTGTTCTTGCACTGGGTCCGCCGCGCGGCTTCACGCGCCTGCTGAACGGCAGGTAACAGCAGGGCGATCAGAACCGCGATGATGGCGATCACCACCAGCAGTTCGATCAGGGTGAAGCCGCGCGGGACTCGAGTCGGACGATTCGGGCTGCTCATGATCGGTGACCTTGCGAAAGGAATGGAACCTCGACGAGGAACAAACACACGGGACGGGTTCTGCTTTTCATCTTCTCGGGCGTTCCTCGAACAGTGTGTTACTCGGTGAGTTCAATGACCAGATCCATCGGAGCGCCGGATTCAACCGTCACCCGCAATTCGGACAGTTCCGGATTCTCGTAGCGGGCGGGCAGCAAACTTTTGGGTTGGACGTAGTTCCCCATGTTTCCGCCGTCCGGCGCTCGGCGACCGCCGGGCGAACGGCCTGTTGCGGCTACTGTTTCCCACTTGGAGACGATGACCCTGTGTTCACCGGGGAGAGCGCCGTCGCCCGGCTTGAATGTGGTGAGCGTGAAGCGGCCGGCACCGTCGGTCATGCCGGCCGCGTTCCGCGGAGCTCCCGGTGCCAACAGGCTGACTTGCGCACCATTGACGGGCTTTCCCTGGAACAGGACTGTGCCGCTGACCGGTACGAGTTCGCGACGGCCGCAGCAACCGCTTCCCGCGAGTGTGACGAGCAGGCTCAATGCCAGCGAAGTGTGACGGAGCATCTTATCTCTCGTGATGATCAGCATTGGTTACTGCCCAGGTGAATGTCCCAACCGTGCGGTCAAAACTCGCCGACGACCTGTCCATCGCGGCGATCGCCGAGCTTCTGATAGGTGGCATAGTCAATGTTCTCGCTGATGAAACGGACCGAACCGTCGCCCAGCGCGAAGTGCGCACCGCCGACGTGTCGCGACTTGAAGCCCTGCGACGTATTGCAGTTGTTGGGATGGTTGCACGGGTTGACGCTCGCGGTAGCCGTCATGTCGCAGCTCGGATAGTTGATGGGGGCGCTGGTTCCCACAAAGCCGTCCTCGCCTGACCAGCCGTAGAAATTCGGCCAACTGGAGCAATCCGGCCGGATTTCACCCACGAAAATCGTATTCGAGAGTCCGTCGCTGACGTGGTTGAGTTTGGCGGCCCACTGGTACCGGCTGACAATCCCGCTGATGGCATTGCCCGTGTCGTCATTCGCGTACGCGGCGCTGCCGGTGCCGAAGTAGCCGTTGGGATAACCCCCACCCGGCGAGTACTGATTGCAGTTCATCGGAGTCCAGTTATTCCCCGGCATGCTTTGAGATCCGGACGAAAAGAAATAGTTGCCCTTGGCACGGATCCCATCGGGATAGGGCGACGGCCTGGTCCACCCTTGGCCGAGCACTATGAAAGGGTCACTCGGGCAGAGCAGAACCGTGAGGACTGTCTTGTAAAGCCCGCCACCGTTCGGCAATGGTTGGAAATTGACGTCCGTCGCCGACGCGAAGTCGAGCTGGTTAAAGAGCGGTGCCTGGTCGATGAACGGCAGCAGGCGGACGAATTGCGAGCCGCGTCCCACCACCGTCATCCCATGCGCGAACGGAAGCTGGTTGAACGTGTCGTGGTAGTTGTGAGTGGCCAGCCCGATCTGCTTGAGATTGTTTTTGCACTGCGTCCGCCGCGCGGCTTCCCGCGCCTGTTGGACAGCGGGCAGCAACAGCGCAATCAGCACGGCGATGATTGCGATCACCACCAGCAACTCAATTAATGTGAAGCCGGTTTTCATCCGCCGCTGAAGTCTCTGCCGAAACATGATTCTCTCCCGACTCGAAGAACGATCGCACGCCCGGAACCTGACTGAGTAAAACTTGTTCTGTCACGGGGCGGGCCGCATCGTCCGCGGAACATCGCCTCAGTTTGTGGTCACTTCTCCCACCAGATCGATTTGGAATGACTGTTCCGGCCCGACGACCTGCTCGCTCAGGCCGGAGGTCTCCGGATTGAAGTACGACACGGGAATCAACGGCGGACCCTTCTCTTCCTGCTCTTCGGCGAAAGCGGCACCCAGATGAGAGGGGATCGTCCCGGTGAACGGTCCACGCGCCAGGACCGAGATGCGATGCGGTCCAGTCACCGCACCGTCTCCCGGTTCGTAAGTCGTCAGCGTGAAGCGGCCCTGCGCGTCGGTCGTGCCCATGGCGGGACGCAGGTGTTTGTCCTCGGGAATGAAGCTCACTTTTGCCTGGGGCAGCGGACGTCCTTGGAAGCTGATGATTCCCGACACCCTGGACATCGGTGGCCGATCGCTGCGGCCGCAGCCCGACATCACCGCCGCGAGCGTGAGCCACAGACAGCCATGCCTGCCACAGTTCAGCGACTGGAATGCGTCCCACATCGACCGGTCTCACTTTCCAACACCCTCAAGTCCAACCGCCGGTGTCGCGACAACGACCCCGACACAGGGATCAATCCGGAATGGTCGCCGTCTCATTGCCGGCCCGGCTGCCCATCGCGTTGTGCGCGAAGGCGTCCACATTTTCGGAGACGAACCGCACCGAACCGTCCGACATGCAGCTCATCGTCCCTCCCGTGTGATAACTGGAGAATCCGCGGCTCATCCACGAGCTGACGGTGCCGTTGCAATTGTTCTCGCCCACGCTGGCGCTCCCGACACCCGCCGTCCCCTGACAGCGCCGCTGAATGAAATTGATCGGCAGGCTGGTTCCATACACATTCCCCGTGCTGGAGAACCAGACGTTGCTGGTCGATGTGCTGATCTTGGTGACATGGCCCATCAGGATCGTGTTGCTCGTGCCGTCCACCACGTCGCGAATCCGCACGGGCTGCGAATTCCCCAGGTAGTTGAACATGCCGCGATGATGGGGGCCGCCCCCGTAACCCTGGCCCGGTGCGGGACAGGCCGCCGTGGGAGTCGCCGTCGAATTGCTCGCACAGCCGCCAGCTCCATAGCGCGCCTTGCCTCCATCGCCGCCGTACGGATCCGTCGCGGGATCGGGGATGTTATTGAAGCCGTCGCCATAACTGCCCACGTAGTGCGCGACCGTTCCCAGGTACGTGCTGGCGTAGGCGCCGTCCGCGGTTGCCGGGCCGCCGAGACACCCCGCCACCGGCAATCCGCGATTGTTCCGCGCCACGGGTTCCGGGTCCGACGGACAATACAGCGCGCTCAAATGCGCCTGCCGCACGGCGGACATCGACGCGCACGCCACCGAATCGGTGAACACAATCCGACTGTGGAGCGGCGCCTGATCGATCATCGGGAGAATCAGTGGCAGGAAGCCCCAGCCGTGCGAGGCGGCGAATCCCCCGACCATCGGCAGCGTCCCGTGCGTATCGTGGTAGTTGTGCAGCGCCAGTCCGAGCTGCTTCAACTGGTTGCGGCACTGCGTCCGTCGCGCCGCCTCACGGGCCTGCTGCACGGCAGGCAGCAACAGCGCGATCAGCACGGCGATGATCGCGATCACCACGAGAAGCTCGATCAACGTGAAGCCGCGAGTAATTCGGGTCGGTCGAAGCGGGCTGCTCATGACGGATGACCTTGTGACGTCAATTGAAATCGACGCGGCAGACAACTCACCCGCCGTGTCACCTGTGACTCAGAACTCTCCCACGACGGCACCGTCAGCCTTGTCACCCAGCGCGGCGTAGGTGCGCAGGTCGATGTTTTGGCTGATGAACCGGACGGCGCCATCGCCCAGCAGGAACTGCGCGCCGCCGGTGTGATAGCTGGACGAGCCGCAATTGCGCCACCAGTCGGTCGTGTCGTAGTTTGTTGTCCGCGACGGACTGTTGATCTTTTGGCCGATGAAGAAGATCGGAAAGTTCGGACTGATGCTGCCGCCCCAGCCACACTCCTCGGCGTTGCGCTCACCCGCCAGCAGCGTGTTGCTGGTGCCGTCCGAGATGTCGTTCATGCGCGACCGGGTCACACCGCGGTTGAAGACGCCCGGGTGTTTGGAACGCAGGTAGGCGTCATTCCAAGTATGACTGGCGACGCTCTCGGTGTTGCAGTAGCAGTTCTCGCAGCCGCAATCGGGGGGGATCTGATCGGGTGTGATCGAGCCCGCACAGAGCGGGTAGTACAGGCCTTGCGTTGGAAAGGGAACCTTGTCGGTTGCAAAGTAATTGAAGTTCGTGTTGTTCTTCACCTTCAAGCTGCTGGAATTGGGATTCGACGGACAACTGATGGAGGCAAACGACCGACCGTCAAACAGCGGCTGATTGACCGGATCGTAACTGTGCTTGGTGAAATCAATCTTCGCGTACAACGGAGCCTGATCTATGTATGGACAAATCAACTCGAACCAGGTGTGCGCGGCGCCATTCGGCACGACGTACGAACTGGAGTACGGAAAAATGAGGTGCGTGTCGTGGTAGTTGTGCAGCGCGAGACCGATCTGCTTGAGATTGTTCTTGCACTGAGTCCGCCGGGCCGCCTCGCGGGCCTGCTGCACGGCGGGCAACAGCAGCGCAATCAGCACGGCAATGATGGCGATCACCACCAACAGCTCAATCAGAGTGAAACCACGACGCGAGTTTGAGTTCGACAGGCGGAGTGACATGTCACGGTCGCTTTCTTGGACGAGGTTTTTCCGGACTGGAAATTGATTCGAACACGGGACGGCCCGAACAATCCGCCCTCAGTGATTCAAACGTGTCCGTCATGCCGGAGTCCGGTGAGGTCAACTTCGTACTCCGCCAGTAGATTGTCGCCAGCACGAGCACCGCGATCAGGATCTCGAAGGCGGCACAGCCGCCGACTCGCAAGG
>JANODP010000260.1:0-7624 GCA_031412755.1 Schlesneria sp.
CGGATGTTGCAGGACGGCTGGCCGGATGTTGCGCGGTTAAAAGTGCTGGTCGATAACCTCGATCGGATCGCGGGGCTGAAGCCGGACGAGTTGTTGTCGCTGTTGGCGAAAGCCGGAAAGGACATCAGGGACGGAAAGGACCAAAAGGAAAAGCCAGGTGAGAACCAAGTCGGAAACAAGTCAGAACTGACCCGTTTTGAAAAGATCGTCGTCGAGGTGGCGACTCGTAATCCGAAGCCGGGTTACTTCCTGACGGCTCTCGGTGAGCAGGTCGATCGGTTTCGTCAGCACGCGATTGCGGAACCGCTCTTCAAGCAGGCCATCGTCCTGATGCCGCAGCTCTCGCAGCCGAAGACGGCCCTCGGGCAGGTCTACATGCAGACGGGACGCATGGACGACGCGAAACGGGTCTTCGAAGACGCCTTCAAAGCCGATCCGTATCACGTGCGGGTCAGCAACATGCGGAAGGTCTTGAAGGTGCTCGATGACTACAACACCGTGACGACCGAACACTTCGTCATCCGGGCCGACGCCAAGCTCGACAAGCTGCTCGCGCGGTACATGGCCGAATATCTCGAAGAGGTCTATCCCGAACTGACGGCCCTGTTCGGCTTCGAGCCGGAAAGCCGGACGCAGATCGAAATCTACAACGAGGCGAAGGGACTGAACGGGCATCAGTGGTTCAGCGCCCGCATGGTCGGCCTGCCGTGGGTCCAGACGATTGGAGCCTCGACCGGCTCGATCATCGCGATGACCAGTCCCTCGGGGATGGAGCAGCCGCTGAACTGGGCGCGCGTCATGAAGCACGAGTTCGTTCACATCCTCACGCTCCAGCAGACCAACTTCAACATTCCGCACTGGTACACCGAGGCCCTCGCCGTCCGCTCCGAGGGCTACCCGCGACCCGTCGAGTGGAACAAGCTGCTCCTCGACCGCGTCCCCAAGGGCGAGCTGAAGAACCTCGACAACCTGAGCATGGGGTTCATCCGCGCCGGCAATCAGGCCAACTGGAACTTCGCGTACTGCCAGAGCGTGCTGTATGCCGAGTACATGGTCGAGCGATTCGGTGAGCCGTCGCTGGCGAAGCTGCTCGACGCCTACCGCCGCAACCGCACAACCGACCAGGCGATCCCCGAGGTCTTCGGGGTCGAGAAGGCCGACTTCGAGCAGGGCTATCGCGAGTTCCTCGACAAGTTGGTCGCGGGCCTTCGGCAGACCGAGTCCGAACCGGAGATCAAGCCGTCACAGATCGAGAAGATTTACGAGAAGAACAAGGACGACCCGAAAGCCGCCGCCGACTACTCGCGGCTGCTGCTCTTCATCCGCGAGCGTGACAAAGCCCGCAAGCTCGCGACCGAAGTCCTGAAACGCGACCCAACTCAACCGGTCGCGGCTCTCGTCGTCGGGGCGTTGCTGTTGCGAGACGACAAGCCGGACGAGGCCGCAAAAATCATGGAGCCGGCCCTCAACAAAGAGCATCCGAACCGGCACCTCCTCGAACTATTCCTGCGAGTCCGCCTGCGACAGAAACTTCCCGATGAGGCTTTTGCCCTGTGCGAACTCGGCCAGCAACACTTCCCGGACAACAGCGACTGGTGGAAGGGAACAGCCGCCGCCGCCAAGCTGACCGGCGACAAGGCCCGCCGCCGCGAGGCCCTCGAAAAGCTGGTCTACCTCGAAGCCGACGACCCCGCCCCCCGCAAAGCCCTGTCCGAAATGGCCCTCGCCGAAGGCAACTTCGACGAGTCATTCAAGTACGCCAAACTGACGCTGCACATCGACGTCCTCGACGCCGACGTCCACCGCCTGCTGGGCGAAAGCCTCCGCGGCCTGAAGCAATACCCCCGCGCAATCGCCGAGTTCGAAACCGCCCTCGAACTCAAACCCAAAGACCCCGACCTCCAACTCAACCTCGCCGAGACCTTGTTGTTATCCGACCGCAAGGACGAAGCCAAGAAGCTCGTCGATGAGGTTCTCAAACAGAAGCCCGAACACGAGGGGGCGAAGAAGCTGATGGAGACGTTCAAGTAGGTGCCGTCGAGGATTTCCAAGACGCAGCATGCCACCCAACGTCCGAAGTAGGGTGTATTCTGCATCGCAGCACAAACTCTACGTTTCTAGTCTAGTGCGACCAAAGTTTTGAAACGGGGCGGCCGCAGCAGAAGCGAAACTTCGCGCCCGATAGGCAGGGACACGTGTCGTAAGGCAACGTTGCGTAGCCCGCATTTTTGATGGCGTTGGTTCTGAACATCGTCCAGTTCATTCTTTGCCTTGATATAGTTGCTTCCGCATTCGCGGATGTGCTCGCAAATGCCGGCTTGCGATCTGCTATCGGTCCCAAAATGTATGGCGAGCCAAATGATTCGAGGTACCGGAACTTGAGATCAACGGAAAACCGAAAAGCCCGTATGTCCTGATTAACAAGCGTTTCGACTTGCTTGAGAAACGTTTGAGTGAGCGAGGAACCTGTACCGAGCAATCCAGCAGCCGAACTCCAGAACCAATCGCGAAAATCTTGGGCACGAATCGTATCTGAGAGGGAGCACAATTCTTGGAGAGAAATCTTTTGAGTCAATTGCCCAAGATCTGGTGCACCTGTCGTTCGCAAAACTGAATCAAACATTGTCGTGCTTGCGAAACGGCGATCCAGCCCGAGTGAGTGGTAGTACTTTTCAGACGACAGTCGTGACATTCCTGCCTCAAGCTGAATGGCATCGGCACGTACTGCCGCTGCGACGGCCGAAGAAAGATTCATCGACGCCATGCGGTTCACCAGCTGCGCATCCCAAAACGGTTCCTCGTCAGTGTTGCCTAAGTGTGGGCGGAGTCCGAGGATCGCTCGAATGTTCGGCTTGCGGAGGTCGATTAATGTCTCTGTTCGAATACTATCAGCGTCAGGACCGGCCGGAATCGTCACTGCTTTGGCCAATGATTTAACATGAACAACTTGCTCGGGGCGCAAACCGTTCTTGAGACGGTGCGCAATTGAGTTTTCCGACACGTGCTCAAAGGTGACAAGTCGGCCAGTGGTTGCACCTTCGAAATAATGGAATCCTAATCCTCTGTTCACGCTGTAAGGTCGAAGACGGCCTCGGTCAAGCAAATCAAGCGTGAGCCGATCCCCAAGTAGATCTAGGCACGTACGAAGGGAATTGAACGGCACCCACACTTCTTCGTAAAGCAGAAGGCTCGCTGCTAACACATGCAGCGCCAGTACCTCGTAACTATCAATGTCACCTTCGATCCAACCCTCACCGAGAATGAGTTTCGCATCGTGTGATCCTGAGAGGCCCAGAGTTTCCGAAGTCGATACTCGTCCACTAGGAAATAGGGTGGTCAGCACGATCCGTCGTCTTGTCGAGTGAATCGCTTCCACGCCCCCATGCTGATCTAGTTCATGTTTTACGGTACGCGATAGCTGATCGAGTGCTTCAGCAGGTGTAGTGTAGCCATGATGTGACCTGTAATTGACGTTGACGTAATCTTGGTTGCGCCAATTCGGTGATGTGCGTTCGAGTTCTTCAACGACATCGCGAGCAGAACGAAATCGGAACTTCCCGTCTGCTACAGACCAAAGTGCAAGGATGAGTGGAGACGCGAATTGGTTTGCCCACAACGCCATGTGGCGCGTTTCCACCGGATCGGCATAGACTTGAGGAAGCGCTTTTGCCTCGGATTTACATTGCAACCAAAAAGTCAAAGGGGAAATGAAATGCGTGCCCCTATTATCTGCGTCAACGATCTGAACTACCCCGTCACGGCCGAAGTCATCGCGTTGATCAACAAACGTGCATCGCCATGGACGCAAATAAGGTCGTAGTGCATCAATTGCAGCCTGCTCCTGTCTGTTCTGCGGAGTTACATGAATGGGATCGTTCGCAGCCAATTTGACGCCCTAGCTCGATTGAATCTGAAAGGTTTGAAAAACGTGGCAGAAACCACGGCGTACTGTAGAGACGATCGATGGCACAATCCATCTGGGGGGTTCCACGGCGGGGTGGCCCTGATCTGTGGACCTTGGAAAATGCCGGGGACGTGTCACTGTTTCGGAGTCATCGGAGAAACGTCTCCAAGAACACTGTTTCTCCGCAGACTCCTGCGAGGCTTCGCCTCAGACCATGGTCGGCAGCTTCGCTCGGCGTTACGTGCCGAGTGGATTCGATCAGAACAGTGCAACACACGGCGGGGTGGCCCAGCTTGCTTCAAGCTGGGTGCGCAGCACAAGAAACTTCGGATCAACGTTCGATCAAAGTCGCGCGTTGTCATTCCATCGAACGTCTCACAAGATTTCTTGAGGCTGTGGTCTCCGGCTTGAAACAAGCCGGGCTACCCCCTGCGGACCAATTCCATTGAGCATCCCATTTCCCGCACGGACGAGGCGTCCATGCTACGGCCGGAAGTGACAAAGGAGTGGCACACCAGCATTTCCAACGACGAAGCCAAGCCTCGCACTCCTCGCAGAACGGAAATTCACTTTTGGCTTGTGATTGGTGGCTCGAGTTGTGACAGTCGAGCAGGGAGCAGTTCACGAAAGGTTGATCGAGTTCAACCGGGGCGTGACTGGGGCGGGAGGTCAATCGCGCAGGCTTTTGACATGGAGGTTCTCGAATGAAACAAGCCGGATTCTTGGTGCGTTTGGATCAGCTCAGTTCGTCTTATCTGGTCATCCTGGGGCTGCTTCTGGTTGTGATCGCGGCCGGATTCCTATTTCGGATTGGCCTGATCGAGTGGGCTGTGGCTGTTTTTGCAAGCAGCGTGCGGAGCAGCGTGCGGCGGGGATTCCGCCTCTGGCAGCGACTCTTTTCGTGGGCTTCGTGGCCAACATTTCTGAGTATTGTGTTAACGTCGCTGTTCGTCGGCTGGTCGGCGTCCCGACAGTTTCCGGCCGTGACCGTCGTTTGTGCCCTCATCCCGTTATTCATGGGAGTCACAGCGTGCCTCGCGTACATGTTCATTGATCTGGAACGGTATGCCGTCTCGCGCGGCTACAAGTCAGTCCACAATCCGCTGCAGGGCCAGGAACTCGCGGTGAACCTGGTCCGTCACGGTCAGGCGGTGGGGGTTCCGTTGCTGGTGATTGCGACGGTGGGAATGATCGGCGGCTTCGCGCTGCTGAACCTCGGTTTGTACGAGACGATCGGCAGAGACTGGTACATCGTGAAGGACGGCCAGGGCGATCCCACCTACGTTGATTTTGTCGCCAACGCGCTGATTGTGTTGTTGAGGATCGTCGATGTTTTGGATTTCGCCAAGGCGAGTCACCTGCTGGAGGTCTCTTACGTCCGCCAGGCCGCGTGGCCCGCATCGACCTTGCTGGCGGTGTTCCGGATGTTCTTCACTCTGGTGTTGCTCCAGCAGATCTTTGCTTCGTTTCGCCAAGGGCAGGTTCTTTCCGAGACCATCACCGACTTGTGGAACCCCCACGAGCCGATTCATGAGCGGGCGTGCCATGCTCTGCCCCAATACGGTGCGGGTGCCATCGCTCCGCTGCTGATTTCACTCGGTAGCGTCACTTCACTGACGAAAGAGCAGCGAGAACGCCTACCCGTGATCTTCGCTGTTGCCGGACCGGCAGCGATCCCTGCCTTGGTGCGTCACCTGCACGACAAGCACGATCATGTGCGAGCCATTGCCGCGGCAGCGCTGGGCCTTCTTCGTGTTCGCGGAACGATTGGATTACTCGTCCCACTCAGTCGAGATTCCAGCGACATCGTGCGGCAGAGCCTGATCGAGGCCCTCGGCATCATCGCCAGCCCCGATTCCGGCCCCGCAGACACAACTTCAGCTTTTGTCTCGACCCGACATCGGTTGTTGAGGTCGCTCCGACATCCGTTGCTGAGATCACTCAGACACCAGTTGTTGAGGTCGCTGAAATGGAGGCCGTCGTTTGTTCCCGTGTCCTCCATGGAACCCGTGGTACTTGCCGTACAGACGCTTCAGGCCGCATTGACCGATAGTTCATTATCGGTGCGCGCACAGGCGGCTCGGGCGCTCGGGCGAATTGGACCGAACGCGGCGGTTGCGGCTCCCAGCTTGATCGCGCTGCTCAGGGACGAAGATGAAACCGTGCGTCAAGAAGCGATCGAAGCTGTCGGAAAGGTGGGAGGTCCAACTGTCGCAATTGTCGATGCACTCGTGGAAGTGTTGCAGGATGCCAGTCCATTGTTGAGAGTCGCAGCGGCGCGGGGGTTGGGAGCGATGGGCGAAGCCGCGTCCGATGCGTTTTCCGCTCTTGCGCCGCTGTTGCAGGACCGCGACGATGCAGTCCGAGATGCCGCCGCCGAGGCGATCGGTCAGATCGGGCACCTGAATGGCGAAGCCACGGATGGGTTGGTTGAGGGGCTGGCCAGCCCGGATAGTGTCGTCCGAGCTCAGACGGCGGAAGCACTGGGAACGATCGGTGAAACGGCGCAGGAGACGGCTCCGGCATTGGTGGAGGCGCTCACCGATCAGAACGACGCGGTGCGGGCGAAGGCTGTGGAGGCACTCGGAAAGATCGGCGAGGCCGTTGGTCACGTTTCCGTCATCGGTTTGGTCCGCGCGCTGCGAGACCAGGACAACGTGGTCAGTTCTCTCGCTGCGGAAGCCTTGGGGGAAATGGGTGAGTCGGCGCAGGTCGCAATCCCATCGCTGGTCCATTCCTTGCAACATATCAACGCGGATGTGCGGGCCAGCGCGGCGAAATCGCTTGGCAAACTCGGCGTCGATGGTGAAGGAGCAGCGAACGCTTTGGAAGTGGCCTGCCGCGATGATGATGCCAACGTGCGATGCCAGGCCATTCGAGCGCTCAGCGTGATTGACCAGCCCACCCCCGTCACAAAGCAGATCGTTCTCGCCGGTCTGAACGACACGGACTCGCAGGTCCGAACCGCCGCCGTGGACGCGCTGGGCCGATGGGGCAATCTCGATGAAGGGTCGGTGAGTCTCTTATTGTCATTGCTGGAAGATCCGAATGAATTAGTGCGCGCGCACGTGACGACGGTCCTGCCCTGGGTGGCGGGAGCGACTTCGGCCGTCATCGAGGGATTATGCCGTCGATTGCGTGACGACTCCGATCTCGTGCAGGCCCAGGCCGCACAGGCATTGGGCGAACTGGGATCTGCTGCCGCTACTGCGGGTGAAACTCTGCTGCACGCAGCACAGACTGGGGAAGCCAGCGTGCGCGAGCGGGCTAGACAGGCCATTGTGTTGATTCGGCCTTCGGAGACTTTGGCATCCAGGGACGAAGCCCCAGTCGAGCCGGGCCTGATCGACGCGCTGCGCGAGATCGAAAATCAAACCCAGACGATTTCAGAAGAAATGCCTCTGGACGGCATTCCGATCCTGGTGACCAGCGTGGTCAATTCCGAGAACGGCGAACAGGTCGATGCGGCATTCTCGCTCGCAATCATTCTTCCCACCGACGTTCGCGATGCCATTCAAGAACAGAACGACGACGCCTATTCAGAGGACACGAATGTTGGCAAATGACCCTGCTGGCGGCAGGGGAGATCAGGGGTCAGGCACTTAGGAAAATAGGAAATGGCCAACGGGTAGCGGGCGCTGGGGTCAAACCGCAATCAGGGCCATTGCGCCTTTGCGCCGTGCCTGACCCCGGCGGTGTGGCGGCGGCCAAACCTCCGGT
>JANODP010000261.1:0-7913 GCA_031412755.1 Schlesneria sp.
CCACACCCCGCCCTTTTCTTGTCTTTCGCCGCCTTTTTCACCCACCGGGGGGGGAGGTTTTTTAACGGCCCGTTCAAACCTCCACGTGGGGCCGGGGATTTAAAAAACCCGCCCCCCACGGTCCAGGCATCGATCAGCAACACGGAGGTGACAGTGAACGTCTATGGCATCATTCCCGCGCGGCTGCACTCGACGCGACTGCCGCGCAAGCTGCTGTTGGCCGAGACCGGCCGGCCGCTGATCGAGTACACGTGGCGGGCCGCCTCGCTCGCGAAGAGCCTCAAGCAGGTCATCGTCGCCGCCGACAGCGACGAGTTCGCGCGGGTCGTCTCCGAGTTCGGAGGCCGTTGCGAACTGACGGGCGAGCATCCGAGCGGCACCGATCGGATCGCCGAGGTCGCGCGGCGCTGCTGCCCCGACGGCGATCTCTTCGTCAACATTCAGGGGGATGAGCCGGAGATCGATCCGGCCAACATCGATGCGGTCGTGCAGGCGCTGGTCGACTGCCCCGAGGCGCAGATGGCGACGCTCGCCACGCCGATGACCAGCTTGGAGCAGGTGCGGGCCTCGTCGTGCGTGAAGGTGGTGGTGGGCGGCGATGGCCGGGCCCTCTATTTCAGCCGCGCGGCCATTCCGTTCTGTCGTGACCGCGAACCGGAG
This sequence comes from Schlesneria sp., assembly GCA_031412755.1. Taxonomy (GTDB): domain Bacteria; phylum Planctomycetota; class Planctomycetia; order Planctomycetales; family Planctomycetaceae; genus Schlesneria. Next base: position 661 of record JANODP010000261.1, read on the forward strand.
GACGTTCTGCGAACGGATCGGCCGTGGCTGCTGCATCTCGGCATCTACGCCTACCGGGCCGAATTCCTGCGTCAACTGACGCGACTCCCGCCGTCGAGGCTCGAACAACTGGAGAAGCTCGAACAACTGCGCGCCCTGGAAGCGGGCGCGCGCATCCAGGTTGCCGTCGTCGAGCACCACTCGGTTGGCATCGATACGCCCGAGGACTATGCTCGGTTTGTGGAGAGACAGCGGCGCTAGACGAGGCGGGAATTCGCTTGCTGGCCAGGAGGCGAAGGGACGAAAGTGACGGCAGGGACCGAAGGGATCTATGGGACTGATGAGTCGCCGCCAGTTCGTGGTATCCATTTGTCACTTTAGGTCCTTTTCGTCGTTTCAGTCCTTGCCGTCCCATGAATCGTGCGAACGTGCCACAAAACACCCCAGAACAAACCAGCCCGATCCCAGACCATTGACCACGAACTTCCACTCAGAAGAGATTCGATGACCAAGCATATTTTTGTGACCGGTGGTGTGGTGTGTTCGCTCGGCAAGGGGCTGACATCGGCGTCGATTGGCACCATTCTCGAACGACGCGGGTTGCGGGTGCGGATGCAGAAGCTCGACCCGTACATCAACGTCGATCCCGGCACGATGAGCCCCTTCCAGCACGGCGAGGTTTACGTGCTCGATGACGGGGCCGAGACGGACCTCGATCTCGGGCACTACGAACGGTTCACGAACAGCCCGCTGTCGCGACAGTCGAACTACACGTCGGGCCGGATCTACCTGAACGTCATCAAGAAGGAACGCGAGGGAAAGTATCTCGGCAAGACGGTGCAGGTCGTGCCGCACATCACCGACGAAATCAAAGCGGCGGTTCTCGGACTGGCCGGTGACGACGTGGACGTGGTCATCACGGAACTCGGCGGCACGGTGGGCGATATTGAAGGCCTGCCGTTCCTCGAAGCGATCCGCCAGATTCCGCTCGAGATCGGCAAGAACAACTGCCTGTTCGTTCATCTGACACTCGTGCCGTACCTCAAGGCGGCCAAAGAAGCCAAGACGAAGCCGACGCAACACAGCGTGCAGCAACTGCGTCAGATCGGCATCCAGCCCGACATCCTGATCGTGCGCACCGAACGCCCGATCGGCCGCGACGACATCGACAAGATCGCCCTCTTCTGCAACGTCGAGAAGCGGGCCGTGATCGAAGAGCAGGACAAGGAGTTCTCGATTTACGAGGTTCCCTGCGGGCTGGTCGGCTACGGCTTGGACAAGCTCATCATCGAACGACTGGACCTGCCAACCGGCCCGTCGAAGATGGACGACTGGGAGGAACTGGTCCAGCGGATCAAGAACCCGAAGCACGAGGTCAACATCGCTGTCGTTGGCAAGTACATCGAGCACCGCGATGCGTACAAGTCGATCTATGAGGCACTCGATCACGCCGGGATCGCTCATTCGACGCGCGTCATCATCAAGCGGATCGAGGCGGAACAGTTGGAGACTCAGGACGCGGCCTCCGCCCTGGCGGGGATCGACGGACTGCTCGTTCCCGGCGGCTTCGGCCATCGCGGCATCGAGGGGAAGATTCAGGCCGTCCGCTTCGCGCGCGAGACCAACCTGCCGTTCTTCGGGATCTGCCTCGGAATGCAAGTGGCGGTGATCGAGTACGCTCGGCACAAGCTCGGATTCGACACGGCCAACAGCACCGAGTTCGACACCGAGACCGATCATCCGGTGATCTGCCTGCTGGAGGAACAGCATGCGGTGAAGGAGAAGGGGGCCACGATGCGACTCGGTGCGCAACCCTGCGTGCTGACCGAAGGCTCTCTCGCCGCGAAGGTCTACGGGAAGAAAGAGGTCTCGGAACGACACCGGCACCGATACGAATTCAACCCCGCCTATCGAGGCCGCTTCCTGGAGGCGGGACTCGGCCTGTGCGGTGTCAGCCCGGATGGAAAGCTGGTCGAGGCGATCGAGATCCCCGCTCATCCGTGGTTCATCGCGGTGCAGTTCCACCCCGAGTTCAAGTCGAAGCCGAGTCTGCCTCACCCGCTCTTCCACGGCTTCATCGGAGCGGCCCTGAAGCGCAAGCAGGCTCGCGTCTAGCGGGCCAGGCAACAGGATTTTCCGAGCAGGGCGGCAGACACCCGGACGCTTGTGTTAAATTTAGCAGTTGCTTAAAACGCTACCCGCCATTGGGAAATGCTCCCTAATGCGACGTGATTTTCCACCATTGAAAGAGGCCTGCACCATGAACGTCCGAGAATTTACCGGCGAATGCGGCGAAAACAGTTCGGCAACAGCCAATCCTGGACTACAACCGTTCGAGATGGTCTCGCTAAATGGCAATGTCGACCTGAGCACATGCATGCAATTCAACGATAAGGGGAAGGTCTACGGGATCACCCTGACGGGTTCACCCGGGATCTACGACTATGTCCTGAACGTCGACGCGGAAGGTCCCCATGGCATGTTTTCGGGAGCAGGCCATCTCAAGTTCACTGACGAAACCGGTGACGTTTATAACCTGTCGATTTACAGTAGCACACGGTCCGTGCATACCGTCCGCTACAACAGCGAGAAGCCGGCCATCGTAAAAATTGAGTGGAATAGTTGAGTCGAGGCTCATCTGCGGTACGCGGAGTCCGGGGTCATGCCGTTGGGGCAGCATTGCACGCCTCCGACGCACACGGCGTCGGGGGCGATTTCGCCCCCGACGCTGCGGAAAGCACCGCGTGCCTTAAAGGCATGCAATCACATTGCGATGGCGACGCCGTTGTAAATCATAGAAAGCCCCAACCTTCTGTTCGATAATGAGTGTATTGCCAGACACGAGGACAATAATCATGAATCCGGTGATGCCGCAGATCAAGACGGTGGTGGTGCTCACGCTCGAGAATCGTTCCCTCGACAATCTTCTGGGCTTTCTGTACGGGCCGGGTTCAAAATTCACGCCCTATCCGCCGGAATCGTCCGGCAATTATGCCGGCGTTCCGGCCGACGCCCATAATTCGTACCACAGCAAGAGCTATTCACCGACCAACGGCACACATTCATCACTGTTCGCAAACGCGCTCACCCAGCCCAACTTCGATCCTCACGAGGAATTCGAGCACGCCTGCATGCAAATGTACGCGGACGGCAATGGCAACATGCCCCCCGGGAACTTCTGGGCGACGACACCCCCGATGACCGGATTCGCGTGGGACTACAGTAACTTCGCGAATGACAACCAGTCCGTGATGGGTTCCTACAGCGCCGATCAGCTTCCCGCGATGCACGGGCTGGCGCGGAGCTTTGCCGTCTCGGATCGCTGGTTTTCCTCCGTGCCAACGCAGACGTTTGCCAACCGGGCCTACCAACTGCTGGGCACGTCGCTCGGTACCGTCGACAACAGTGAGATCATGGGGAACAACGTCGCCGGTCTGTTCTCCCTGGACCAGCGATGTGTGTTGTTTAAAAACACAAAGTCACTCTTCAATGCGCTGAGTGCAGCAGGCAAGTCTTGGGGGTTCTACTGGGAGAACGACGGCGGCCCGGCGGCGGGGTCTCCGCCGGGAGTGCCATTCACTCAATGGCTGTGTCCGCAGATGGACCAGGCGGCGAATGGTGGGCTGTATAAGGTCAGCGGGACGCCTGATTCATTCATGAATCAGCTCGCGGCCGGAACGTTGCCGAATTTTTGTTTTCTCGAGCCGAAGTGGGGCGGCGGAATTGTGGGCAACACGTTTACCAGCGTACAGGGCACGGACTACCACCCGCCCGCGTCAGTCGCCCCGGCGGAGTGGTATCTGAACGAAATTTATAACGCGATCATTGCGAGTCCGCAGTGGAATGAAATGTTGTTTATTGTCACTTTCGACGAGCATGGGGGGACCTACGACCACTTGCCCCCACCCACGACTGTCGCTCCCGATGCCGTTCGTGGGAAGTCCGAGTTCACGTTTGAGCGGCTGGGCGTACGCGTGCCCACGTTGCTGATCTCACCGTACGTGCCGGCCGGCGTGGTGTTCCGTTCGCCTGTAGCGGGTGCGGACTTCGATCACACCTCGTTCATCGCCACCCTGTTGAAGTGGGCGGGGGTCGATCCTGCCAGCGCCGGAATGGGCAACCGGGTTGCCGTGGCGCCGACGTTTGAGGGTGTGATCAGCGCCACCGCGCGAACCGACAAGCCGAAGTTCGCCGTACCTGAGTCGTACGCCAACCAGGCCGTGAATATTGGTGTACCCGGAGGGGACTTCAAGGGGACCTGCGGGGAGAACAGTTTTGCCGCGTCGCAGTATGGACTGGAGTTGAACACTCCCATGTGCATCAATGGCAACACGGATCTGAACAGTTGCGTCCGCGCGAATGACGGCGGATGCGTTTATGGCATCACGGTGACTGGATCGCCCGGGATTTACGATTATGTGGTGAATGTCGATGCCCAAGGTCCAAAGGGGTGGAAGTCCGGCAGCATGTATCTTGCCTTCACGGATCAGACCGGTGACACGTATAAGTTATCCATCTACAGCAGCACGCGGTCGGTGCATACGGTGAGATACAACAGCAAGGCTCCGCTGATCATCAAATTTCGGTGGAGCAACACCTCTATTTAGTCCCGTAGGTCAGGCAAGCTGTGCCTGACGCGTGCCCACCGGCTGTCTAAACCGACGGCCAAGCATGGCCCGACGCAACATCTCATCGCGATGGGACGAGAACCAGCGGTGTTTCGGCTGTGACGGGAAGGCCCCGTTCGTCGCGGGTTGTGGCGCGGATCGTCAGTGAGCGGAGGTCGAGGCCGCTGGCGGCGCCGGTGACTTCGACGGCGAGTGTGCCCGAGTTTTGATCGCCGGCGATCTCCAAAGGGGAGGCGGTGACTCCGCGGCAGCCTTTGGGGAGAACCAGTTCAACGGTCACGGAGTTGGTCAGTCCGCGGTCGCGTTGCAGGCGGAGTGGCAGTTCCAGTCGTTGACCCAGCGTGGTGGCGAACGTGGTGCGGGGAAGCTGCACGACGAGGCGGCCCGGATCGACGAGAGCGATCATTTGATTGTTCTGGTCGTTGGAACTGTAGCTGACCTTGTGCGGGCTGCCGTCGGGATCGGTCACGATGCCGGAGACGCTGAGCGTCGAGCGACACGTGCGGCCGATCTCCATCCACGGCGGCAGCACGACGGCAAACTCGAAGTCGCTCTGTCCGGCCGGGACCACGACCGGTGAGGCGGTAACCCCCTGCAAGTGCCGTCCCTGCCGGTCGGCCAGTTGCACTTCGAGCGGTCCTTCAAAACCGTTCCGTTCCACCCGGTACTTGCGGACGAAGACCGCTCCGCGCGGGATGAATTTCGTTTCGAAGATGCCGACGAACTTGAACGGAGTCGGCGGGACGACGGCCAGCCAGAACGGATCGCTGGCGACCGGCGGTGACGTCGATCCCTGGGGCGGGGCCAGATCAGTGGTTCGCGCGGGGCGAACGAGTTCGCGGTCACCGATCTTGGACCGGCCGGTGATTTTGAGCGGGACGGCTGTAATGCGGGCCGTGGCCTCGGTCTTGAATTGAAGCTGCACATCGTTCTGGTTCGCCGCGATCACCGGTGGCGTGGCGAGCGTGACGCCCGGCGGAAGGCCCGCCACTTCGATCGCGACCGGTTCCTTGAAGCCGGGCCCGCGCGCGAGCGATACCTTCACGTTGCCGGTCTTGCCCCGTTCGAGATTCGTCGAATCGACGGCGAGTGTCAGTGCGAACTCGGGTTGTTCAATCGATGTCGCGCGGATGCGGTACGCGAACCGAGCGTCGCCGCGTGAGGCGAGCCGATCGCGCACGCTCAGACGGAACTCGGCATCGGCCGGCGCGGTGAATCGAAGTCGCGCATCGGTCTGCCCGTTGCCCAAGTCGTCGGCTTCGGCGAGTCGCTTGCCATCGGTGTCGAGCACTTCCAGCACCGCGTCCAAGGGCGAACCGAGTCGCGCGGCGCGGGCCTCGAACTGGTATTCGCTTCCCTTCTTCGCCGCGAACTTCCAGACATCGACGTCGCCCGGCTGCTGGATGCGACCGTTCAGGACGCTCGGCACGGAACACGATTGCGGCGCCATGTCGTTCGGTTCGGCTTCGAGCAGTTCGTCGAAGTCGTCGAGGTCGAGTCGCACGTCGCCCCACGCGGTCTTCGTGTCGTCCAACCGCCAGACAAATTCAGAGCCTGCTCCCGGCAACGCGATCTCGACCGCAGGCTGTGGCAGATTGACGCCGCTCAGTTCCAGGCGAGTCTTCGCGCCGCGACGGCCTCCCAGCGGATAGACCGCGTCGAGGCACGGCCCCGTCGTGACCGTCAGCCGGTAGACGTGATCCTGCAACCCACCGAAGGCGGTGTCATGAATGCGGACCTGATACTCGCCGTCGGCCGGCGCAGTGAACCGCAGGGGAGGCGTGGTCGATCCCTCGGGCTGTCGCTCGCCGAGGATTCGTCCGGTGGAATCGCGGACCTCGATCCGCGCATCGAGCGGCGAGCCGAAGACCGACGTCGCGACGTGGCAAGTCACCGTTTGGCCGGCCTTCGCCACGAAACTCCAGGCATCGACGTCCTCGCGCGGAAAGATGCGGCCGTTGATCGTGACGGGCAACTCGACGCGAACGGCCGGAGACTGGCCATCGACTTCGTCTTCGAGGACCTCGGGAAACTCACCGACGATGAATCCCAACGCTGTCGTCACGCCCTGCGATGTGGCCAACCGCCACGTTTGCATACCAAGCGGCACGGTCGGAGCGAGCGTCAACGAAGCCGAATAATCCTTGGGATAGTCCTCCTTCTGTTGCGAAGCGGGCTGAGGAATGACCGGCCCTTCAAACCAGATCGCTGGGATCGGAGTCAGCGTCGTGGGAGCGGCAACTCCCTCGCCGATCCAGATGAGTCGCGGGGCGTCCTGCAGATTGCAGCCACCCAACCGTGCGGAGATGTTCGTCCCGCGCTGGCCTCCCGCCGGGAAGACGTAGCTGGCCGTCGGCGGCTCCGCGAACGACGAAGACGAGAAACCAAGGGCCATCGTGAGGCAGGCAATTGTGGTCAGGCGGGTGGCGAGCATCATGCTGATCTCAAAAGGTTGGATCTTGTCGGGTTGAGGGTCGTCGAAAACGACGATTGGTTTTTCGACTTCAAAGTAGTTCATCCGTTCCCGTGGGGGACACTCGTGAGGGAGGAACATTGGTGTAGGATTTGGTTGTTTTGTGCCGTGAGTGTGTTGGCCGGTCTGGCATTGGTGCTTTGAGCCCGGAAGTAGTTTGGTCGCGATGGCGG
>JANODP010000262.1:0-13802 GCA_031412755.1 Schlesneria sp.
AGGCCGGGTCTTCGACGGGGACGAGCAGTTCGACCCGCCGGTCGAGGTTGCGGGGCATCCAGTCGGCGCTGGAGAGGAACAGGCGTTCGTCTCCGCCGTGATAGAAGTAGAGGACGCGGGCGTGTTCGAGGAAGCGGTCGATCACGCCGGTGACGGTGATGTTTTCGGAGAGGCCGGGGACTCCGGGCCTCAGGCAGCAGATGCCGCGCACGTTCAGCCGGATCTTCACGCCGGCCTGCGAGGCCGCATACAGGGCCTCGATCATCCGCTCGTCCACCAGCGCGTTGAACTTGGCCATGATGAGGGCCTTCTGGCCGTGCTTCTTGCGCTCGGCCTCGGCCTCGATCATTTCGAGCAGTTTGTCGCGCAGGCCGATCGGCGCCATTTCGATCTTGCGGAACTGCTGCGGCTGCGAGTAACCGGTGATCGCGTTGAAGAACGCGGTGGCGTCGGCTCCCAGATCGTCGTTGCAGGTCATCAGGCTGGCGTCGCTGTAGATGCGCGAGGTGATCTCGTTGTAGTTCCCGGTGCCGAAGTGGACATAGCGCGTGATCCCCTGCGGTTCGCGGCGGACGATCAGGCAGACTTTGGCGTGAGTCTTCAGTCCCTTCACGCCGTAGATCACCTGCACCTCGGCTCGTTCGAGGTCGCGGGCCCACTCGATGTTGCGGAGTTCGTCGAAGCGGGCCTTCAGTTCGACGACGGCCGTCACGTACTTGCCCTTTTGAGCCGCGCGCTTCAGGGCGGCCACGATCGGGCTCTTGCCGCTCGTGCGATACAGCGTCTGCTTGATGGCGAGAACGTCCGGGTCGTCGGCCGCCTCCTCGACCAGGCGCACGACGGGATCGAAGCTCTCGTAGGGGTGATAGAGCAGCACATCGCGGCGGGCGATGGCGGTGAAGAGGCTTTCGGCGGGATCGATTTGCGGCAGTGCCTGCGGCGGCCACGGCTCGTACCGCAGCGCGTCGAAGCCCTGCGAGTCGGTCAGCCGGAAGAAGGCACCCAGATCGAGCGGGCCCGGTATGGTGAAGACCCATTCATCCGGAACCTCGACCGCCGCTTGCAGGAATTCGCGCATCTGCGGGCTGCCGTGGTCGGCCACTTCCAACCGCACGCAGGCACTTTGCCGCCGCGCGTTGACGATCTCCTGCATCTTGCGCAGCAGGTCGAAGGCCTGATCCTCCTGCAATTCGAGATCGGCGTTGCGGGTGATGCGGAACGGGACGCATTCCTCGATCGACTCACCGGGGAAGAGCCGCGCGAGGAACAACTCGACGACATCCTCCAGCAGCATGAAGCTGAAGCCGCTGTCGGACGGCAGCGTCAGGAATCGTTGCCGGGTGCGGCCAAACGGCACGATGGCGAAACGCGGCACGGTCGATCCCGCCGACGGTGCCAGTCTCACGCACAGGCTGAGCGACTGGTTGATGAGCTGCGGAAACGCGGGCGTATCGGCCGAGGGAAAGAACACCGGACTGTCCGTCACACTCGGTGAGTTGCTCGGCGTTGTGGCGGAGAGTGCCGCCGCCGGCAACTCGTCGGCGATCGCCTTCTTCCTGGCAATCTTCTTCTTCGCCGGCCGCGCCGTCTCTGCGGACTCGATGGTGGCCGCAATCGCCATCGGTGTCAGGACCGGAAAAATCTCCTGTTCGAACAGCGTCTGCGCGTGCTTGGTCTGGCGGTCGTTCAGCTCTTTCGGTCGCACGCGCCGCATCCCGGCCTGCGCGAGTGCCGGTTCCAGTTCCGCGAGGTAGACCCGGTACTGTTCGTCGGCAAATGAGCGCATTCGTTCGCCGATGGCCTTCAACTGCTCGACCGTCGTCAGTCCGTTCGGGTCGGGGCGCGAGTCGCCATCGGCCAGCAGCAGTTGCAGGCTGCCGACCCTCACCATCGTGAACTCATCCAGATTCGACGCCGTGATCGCCAGAAACTTGAGCCGCTCCAGCAGCGGGATCGACGCATCGCGGGCCTCATCGAGCACGCGCTGATCGAATTCCAGCCAACTCAATTCGCGATTGAAGAAATGAGACTCAGCAGCCATGGCGCGAAACTCCAAACTTCCAATCCGAAATCCGAAACAAATCCCCATGACAGAAATTCCAACATACCAAACCAGATTTCGGTGGCGGCCAGTCAGCAGGCGGTTCGTTTGGTGTTTCGGACATTGTGATTTGAGATTCGTTTGGTGTTTCGGATTTGAGATTTCGCGCGGACACGGGTGGCTGACGCGGCAGCGAACCGCTCGTCCGTGGCGTGCGGGCATTCTCCAAGATTCGGCGGCAGCCGCCAGTGATCTCGCGGCAGTGATCGCCGATGCCTCACCCGAGCCGGTTGACAGGCCGCACCGGGCTGTCAAAGATTCGGCTCGAAATCGAACGAGCTGAATTGGCGTTCAATGGCGAGGCATTTCCGGGACGAAACGAAAAGGGATCACAACATGAGACATTACCTGGGGCGAGGCATCACGACTCGACAGACCATCGTGTGTTTGGCCGTGTGGGGAGCGTGGCTGGCCGGTGCGGCGCAGGCTCAAGGACCGACCGGCCGGTTCATCGACAAGGTCTTCCGCGACGAGGCGGGCGAGCACAAGTATGTCGTGTTCGTCCCGGCAGCCTATCGAGCCGACAAGCCTTCCCCCGCGATCCTGTTCCTGCACGGGGCGGGTGAACGCGGGACGGAGAATCGACTGCCGCTCACCGTCGGGCTGGCTCCGTATGTGCAAGCCCGGGCGAAGACGTTCCCATTCCTGGTCGTGATCCCGCAGTGCGAGTCGACCGACGGCCGGATTCTCGAATCGTGGCAGATCGGCTCGACCGAAGGACGCCGGGCGCTGGCGATCCTGGAGGATGCCCGGAAGCAATTTCGCATCGACGACAAACGCATCGTGCTGACCGGTTGGTCGATGGGTGGCTATGGCGCATGGAGCCTCGCCGCCGCCGAGCCATCGCGCTGGTCGTGTGTCGTTCCGGTTTCGGGCGGAGGCGACGTTGAGCAGATGTCTGCGCTGAAGGATGTCCCCGTGTGGGCCTTCCACGGCGCCAAGGACACGCTGATCAAGGCCGAAGAAAGTCGGAAAATGGTCGAAGCATTAAAGGAGGCGGGCGGAACCGCCACCTACACCGAATTGCCCAGGGGCGGACACGATATCAGCGAGGCGGTTTACGGCAACGAGGCCCTCGTGCAGTGGATGCTTGCGCCGCGCAAGGCTCCCGCTGAACTGGGGCCGCAGACCGTGAAGCCCGTGGCGGCGGTCAACATTCCGTTCGTCCCCGCGGTCGAGATGCCCTCGGCGGTGGGAATTCGACTCGGCAACGACGCTCTCGCCGCGCTGTCGTATGCGGCCCCGCAAACGATCCCCGCCAGCGTGCTCACCGGATCGCTGGGCGACATGTTCGACAGCACCAGCGTGCAGGGACGCGCGTTCAGCATTCGGTTCTCGGGGATCACCTATCGCGGTACGGTGGAACGAGTGCTTGTGAGAGGCTACGGCCGCGACAAGTTGCTCGTGCAGATCGGCATCCGCAACGCCACGCTTTCGATCGGTGGAACGTATGTCAACGGACAGCGCCACGCGGCGCAGGCCGGTCCCATCACCATCATGATCGGTCACCGGTATCCGGTCTGGCTGAGTCTCGAAGTCTCGCCCTATATCACCGATCGCAAGATCCGCTTGAAGTCGGGTGCGGCGAGTTTTCAGATTCCGAACGACAACTGGTACGTCACGCAACCGGCGGGCGTTTCGACGCAGGGCTTCGGCATGACGGAAGGGGCCGTGTCGAGCGGCCTCACCAACGGACTGTATGGCAGCAAGGGCCGCATCGAAAAAGAAGTCCTCGCCATTGCTCCCAAAATCGTCAGTCAGCTCGAAGAGTTTCTGGTGCTGCCCGATACGGGTGCGACCCTGTCCAGCCTGTGGCCACTGCCGGTCAACCCTCCCCGTCTGAAGGCGTATCCCGAACAGATCGTGACCGACGAGAATGGCGTCTCGCTGATCGTCGGCCTGACGGCCGGCAGCCTCAATCCGTTCGGACCGGCCCCGGCGTTGAAGACGGTCGCACCTGCGGGAGTGACGCTGGAACAACTGGCGGGCGACAAGGCCCTGCACGTCACGGCGGCCCCGCAGATTCTGGAACCGCTCACGCAGATGGTGGTCGATGCCGGCCAGGCCAAGCTCGATCTGCTCGACATCCCCGAGCCGCTGTTCGCCAAGCTGGCCGAGCGAGCGACGCTTCAGGAACTGATCCCCGACTTGAAGCAGTACGGCGAGGCCCTGCAGGTGCGATCGACGTTGCGCGTGACCAGTCCGCTCACGGTCGGTGAGCCCGCCGAGCCGGCGACCACCGACGGACCGAAGCCGTTTGAATTCCGGGTCACGGGCCTGCAGATCGATGTCCAGATCAAGACCGATCCCGCGCAGACGAAGTGGCAATCGTGCGCCACGTTCGATTTGAAGGTCTCCGAACAGGTCCAAGCCACGCTGCTGAAGCCGTCTCACGAACGGAGGCAACTGCGCCTCGATTGGCTGCCCGTTTCCAGCGTCACCGGCACGGGCCGCTTCGCCGAGAATTACGACGCCAAAGACAAAACGCTCAATGCCGAGCCGTACATCGCGCAGTTCCGCGAAGGTTGGCTGGCCTACACCAAGGGAACCAAGATCTCGGAAGCGGACGTCCCCGACGTGACTCTCGGCGTCTCCAAACTGCGACTGCACGATGTGAACTGGACGGCACCGGTCATCAACGTCACGTTCCACCTGGCGCGCATCAAGCTGACGAACCTCAGCCAGGAAGACTTCAAGTATGAGACGAAAGCGCCCACCAGCGGCTGGGGTGAGATGCTGGTCCTGAAGCCGGGCGACTCGCACGAGTTTGAGCTGCCCTACCCGCTGACCTATCGCCACAGCGGGCCCAAGGGGCCGGAAGTTTATACGCTCACGGTCGGTTCCCACTCCGAGTACCGCGTCCCGCTGTCAGGCGGCCCACCCACCCTGTTCGCCGCCAACAAGCCGTGAGTCATGACAACCGGGAGATCAGTTTGCTCTGGCCGCAGCACACGCTGCCGGCTGGTGCATCTCGACGTCGCCGTATGAGGCAGTGAAGGTTGATTCCCTGTTTCACGGCTACGTCGAGGACTCCGTGACCGTGGCTCCAGGTGACTTCCGATCAGCCGGTGTGCCACTCGCCAGTGACACACTCTCACATCCCAGCCATCACCGCTTCGGCCAATGCAGATGTCGGTGCAGGAACTCGTAGGTGGCCTGGCCGTTGATGGTGTGTGGGCCGTTGAAAAATTCGATTTCGGTTTTGTCGCCGAGGCCGAGCTTGTTGTAGTGGCGGCGGACTTTGGCGTATTCCCAGGCGACCCACTCGTCCTCGCCGACACCGTCGTCATGGCCGCGTTCGACCATGAAGGGTCTTGGTGTCATCAGGTTCGACAGTTCGGCGTAGTTGGCGACGTGGCCCATGTTCCACTCGAAGATCTCGTATTCGCCGGTGAAGACGTAGCTGTACGGGTCGTTGGTCGAGGCGTTCTTCGCGACCCATTCGTTGTAGTCGGCCGAGCAGATCGAGAGGCAGTAGCCGGGGAGGTTGAGAGTTGAAGGTTGAGGGTTGAGGGGTGAAGGCGGAGCGGCCTCTTTCGGTCCTTGTTGTCCCTTCGGTCCCTCGGGGATGCGGCCCGGCGGCAGCATCGGCGGGACGCGCATCGCCGTCTTGCCGCCATACGACAGCCCGTAGAACGCCATGCGATCTCGATCGACGTTCGGCAGTGACGCGAGCCAGTTCAACGTGACCTGATGCTGCGGGATGATGTAGCTGAACAGCGACCGGCCGAGCGGGTTCGATTTGCGCTGGAGGGTGCGGAACAGGTCTTTGCCGCGATACGGGTTTTGCGGGGCGTAGGTGATGAAGCCGCGTTTGCAGAGTTCGGCGGCGAAGCTCTTGTAGTACTTGTAGCCGTCCGCCGGAGGACCGCTGATCGTGTCCATCGGGACTCCTTCGAGTCCGTGCTGGCAGACGACGACCGGCCGTTTCTCACCCGGCTTCAGGTCGGTCGGCAACAGCAGAATGCCGGCGGCGACCACGTCGGGGTAGACATCGAGGACCACTTCGTAGCCGGTGTACTCTTTCTCTTCGAGCACCTTCCGCGTGCGGGGGTTCAGCGGCATCGTCGGTTCGGGGAGCTTGCCGATCAGTTCCTCATAGACCTTGTTGCGCAGGACGTCGGCGGTCGCCACCCACTTCTCGACGCTCGACCGATCCGCCGAGGCCCAGTACTGATTGCGGACCCGGAAGCTTTTGCGAAGGAGCTTTTGAGTGAACTCGGTCAACTCGCGAACCTGCCGCTGCTGGCGGTCTTGGGGTGAGAAGTTCTTGCGTGCATCTTTGCCGACAGTAGCCGGAGCAGCCTTCTCTGGAACAATATGACCGAGACGCGTGAGCGCGAACTTCGTGACGGCGGTTCCCAACGGCTGCATATCTGCAACGTTGTGCGTCGTCAGACTGGGCGTTCTCATCTGGTCACGTCCCGTGCCGGACAGATTGCTCCAATGAGCGACGGCTCGCGTTGCCTCTTCGACTGCGGCGGCATTGTTGATCTGCTTGATCGCACCCGGCGCGGCCCCGGCGCCGCGTCCGTCTCGTGGCTTCGGGGGGCCATCATATTCGGGGATCTTGGGATTGGTCTCAATGTGCAGGACTCGCGGCGAGATCAGGCTGGCGATGTCAGCGTCTCTGAATTCGTTGAGCAATCGCCACACGTTGCGGTAGATCGGCTCCTGCCAGACTCCGTCGCGCTGGTTGAAGTAGCCGCTGACGACGGCGACGTTGATACGGGTGTCGATCGCCGCGCTGTGGAGGGCGAGCAATCCTCCTTCGCTGACGCCCATCACGGCGATGGGGAGCTTCTTGCCATCGGCCTCGTTGCGGAACGTGAACTGATCGACGGCGGCCATCACCTTATGAACCTCATAGCCGATGACGTGCCGGCCCATTTCAAATGCCGAGCGATAGACCCACTCGCGGTGAGTCTGATTGGTGAAGCGTCCGAGTTCCGCGTTGCCCGAGAATGTGTCGTCGCGGCTGATGAGCGTCGGGACGAGCACCTCGCACCCGAAGGCGGCCAGATGCGCGGCGAAGTGCGACGCGGGATCGACGCCCGGCGCGAGGCCCACGATCATCTCGGGGGTCCAGTCGGCATCGGGCAGTGCGATGACACGGGCCACCGCCGGAGCCTTCGGCTTGAGGAACAGTCCCTCGGCCGTGACGCCGTCCAGCACGGGCCATCTCACCGCGTGGACCGTGTACGAACCATCGGCCGCTGTGGCGACGAGCGAATCCTGCGTGGTGGTCGAGATGAACTCCAAGCCCTTCGCGGGGACTCGCGGATCGACGGCCCCGATGATCGTGCGGAATTTTTCGCGGTACGGCGCGAGGCTCTTCTCGTAGGCTTCGAGGCTGCTGTAATCGCGCTTCCAGAGCGAGTCCCGCTGCTCGCGAGCCTTCTCAATTTCCTTGAGGCAGAAGCGGTCGATTCCCTCGACCATGAAGACGTCGAGCGGCTTGTCGATCGTCAGCGGCTGGGTGCCCGGCACCTGGGCCGGTCGGTCTTGGGCGGAGACGGTTGTCGCACACAGACAGATCGCCAGGGTCAACAGGTACGGTCGCATCAGGCTTCTCCCTCGAACGGCTTCACAGGCTGGACATCCACAGTGGTAGGATTGCCGCGAGACGTTGCCTCGCCTCGGACAAGCGAACTATGATGCCTGCCCAACCACTTTGACAAGGAGACCGAACATGGCGACCGCAGTGCTTGACGACCTTCCGGCCAAAGCCGCACCGATTCGCGACGACAGTGACAGTCTGTACGAAATCATCGACGGAGAAATCAAGGAGCCGGAGCCGATGGGCGCTTACATGACCTTGCTGGCGTTTGAGCTGGCCGCGCGGCTGCGTGATTTTGTGAACGGGCAACAGCTAGGTATCGTGATCACCGAGATGTTGTTCCAATTTCAGCGCGACCCGAATCGCGGTCGTCGGCCGGACGTGGCGTTTGTCAGCCGCGAGCGCTGCCGCCAGTCGCCACTCCCGAAAGAGGGCGACTGGGATGTCGTGCCCGATCTGGCGGTCGAGGTCGTCAGTCCCACCAACGATGCCACAGAACTGGAAGAGAAGTTGGTCGAGTACTTCCGGTTTGGAGTGCGACAAGTGTGGGTGCTGCACCCCGAGCATCGTCGCCTCTACGTGCATGAGTCGCTGCGAAAGGTCTCCGTCTTGAACGAAGACGATTCCATTTCGGGAGGCAATCTGTTCCCCGGCCTCTCGCTTCCACTGGCCGAACTGTTCGCCGCCGTGTCACTGGCGGAATAGCGGGCTGGCCGATTGCTACGACGGACGGTCAGTGTTTCGCGCCAACGTTGATTGCCTGATAGCCCGAATCGGGATCATTGCCGAAGGCTTCGATCCGGCCGCGCAGCAGACAGCGATGCTGCGTGAACGCTCCTGCAAATGTGGGCAGGGCGTTCGACGGGAACTCGAACGTCCCCGCGAATTCCTTTGCCTCGTTGGCTGCCAGCGTGAAGCCGGGCGCGACTTGAATCGTCTGCTGAATCGTGGTCTTCGCGCGGTTGATCTCCTGCTTCGTCTCGTCGTCGCGCAGGGAGACTTTTTCCTCGGCGAAGATGTCGACGTAGACACCCTTCGACTTCACTTCTGCGCCATTCGATTTCGCCGTGATCTTGAACGTGACCGCCTCCCCAGGGAAGACGCAGGCTTGTTGCAACTGGATCGTGACCGTGGCACTGCCACCGGTCACCGTGTTGACCATGCTCTTCAGACTGTCCATGAAACCCATGATGCTCGACTCCCGAAAAGGACTGGGCGGAGAAGTGAATTTGGCCGCGCGGTCTGGCAGAGTGGCACGCCCCGAGTCCTCGAAGGGCGTGGGAGCAACACGGAACCCGATCCATGTCCTTCGAGGACTCGGGGCGTGCCACTCAAACCAACCGCCCCAGAAGTACACCATTCGCGTTGCGGGAACGCAATCACCGCGGCTTGGGCGTCAATTGGATGTCGTCCAGCCACAGCCTGCCGGTACCGCCGTTGAGACCGATGCGGACGATCATCTCGCGAGTCTTGGGAGGGACCGTGATCGTCTTGGTTGCGGTGCGCCAACCGTCGGTGGTGCCGATCCATGGACCGATGACGAGGTCCTCAAACTTCCGGCGGTTCTCGTCGTAGAAGTGGATCACCACCGCCGGTTGCTCGTGGGTCTCACTGCCGGCCTTCGTCCCCTCGATCTTGTATTGCAGCGACAGTTGCAGCGAGCCGATCTTCGTGCCGTCGATGGCGGTCGCCTGCAGTCCCTGTGCGAGGCGGCCCGGATCGGCGGTTTCGAACAACACGCAGCGCTGGCCCTCGGCCGCACCTTCGCCCAACAGGGTGACCAGGCGCTGGTGGTGCCAGTGGTCGGCATGGCCATCGTTGTCGGCGTCCTCTTCAAAACCGGTGTTGAGAATCTTCGGATGCAGCGGGTCGGGCAGAACTTTGCGCTGGTTCTCGGACTTGCCCGTCATCGGCACGAACAACGTCGAGATCAATTTGGTCGAGACCAGCTTCCCCTCCTTCTTCTCGTACAGATGGAAGACCTGCTGGTAGCGTTCGCCCAGCGGGATGAGCAGCCTGCCGCCGTCCTTGAGCTGATCGATGAGCGGTTGCGGCACGCTTTCGGGCGAGCACGTCACGATGATCTTGTCGAAGGGAGCATGTTCCTCCCAGCCGAGGTATCCGTCGCCGACCTTGGTGGTGACGTTGTCGTACTTGAGCCGCTTCAACCGTTCGGCCGCCTGTTTGCCGAGCGGCTCGACGATCTCGATCGAATAGACTTCCTTGACCAGATTGGAGAGCACGGCCGCCTGGTAGCCGCTCCCCGTGCCGATCTCCAGCACGCGGTCTTCGGGCTGCGGGTCAAGCGTCTGCGTCATGTACGCCACCACGAACGGCGGTGAGATCGTCTGCTTGTGACCGATCGGCAGCGAATAGTCGTTGTAGGCCAGACTCCGCTGCGCCCGGTCGACGAACTCGTGACGCGGCACCTGCCGCATCGAGGTCAGGACGCGCTGGTTCGTGATCCCCTCGCGCGCGATGTACTCGGAGACCATCTTGTTGCGGGCGTCTTTCATCGGATCCGGCTTCTGCCCGCAGGCGACTCGCCCACCCAGCAGACTGAGACCGAGAATCACCGGCACCACCCGGCGTGTGACCTGGAGCGACATGAGCGGACCTCTCTTTCGATCGCAGCGCAAGAACCGGCCGCAATGTAGTCCTCGCGTTTCGCCAGCGGAAGTACGAATGACGCGCAAGTGCCTGACCCCTGACGTGGAATTCACGTCGGTCGGTTGGCGAGGTACCGGGCGAGGGCGTCCTGCCACGACGGCATCGGCCGGCCGAGGACGTGGGCCAGCTTCGAGCAGTCCAGCACGCTATAGTCCGGACGCTGGGCCTTCGCGCCGTACTCGGCCGCCGTCGAGGGAGCCGTTTTGACCGGGATGTTTGCGAGACGAAAGATCTCGCAGGCGAAGTCGTACCAACTGCAATCGCCCGCGTTGGTCGCGTGGTACAGACCGAAGGCGTCTGTCTCCGCGAGTGACACCAGCGCGCGCGCCAGATCGGCGGTCGAGGTCGGTGTGCAGCGTTGATCGGCGACGATCCGCAATTCGGGACGCTCGCGACCGAGCCGCAGCATCGTCTCGACAAAGTTCCCCTTGCCGCGTGCGGCGTGATGTCCGTAGAGACCGCAGGTCCGCACGATGAAGTGTTGCGGGCAGAGCGACTGCACCGCGAGTTCCCCCGCCCGCTTCGACTGCCCGTAGACGCTGACCGGTCCCGTCGGGTCGGTCTCGCAGAGCGGCGTTCGTTGCGCAACTTCGGCTCCGAACACGTAGTCGGTGCTGATGTGCATGAGGACCGCGCTGCGAGCGGCACACCACTCGGCAAGGTTTCGCGGACCGAGCGAGTTGATCCCGTGGGCGGCCTCCGGCTCGTGCTCGGCTTTGTCGACGAGATTGTACGCGGCGCAGTTGATGACGTGTGTTGGCTGTGCGGCGTCGAGAGCTTTTGAAATGCTCGCCGGATCGGCGATCTCGAGGTCGGCATGCCCGAGCGGGATCGCGCGCTCACCCAGCAGCGGCACGAGGTCGCTCCCCAACTGACCGAACGCTCCGATGACCGCGATGCGCATGATTGGGCTCTGACCAAACTGAGACGCGTGACCGTGGCACATGCTGCCAGCTTGTGCGTTTTTCTTACTCTTACTCATAATCTTACTCTTACTCGTAATCCTAATCCTCCTCTTCTTTTCAGTTGAATGACGGGGAGTCGAAGAGGAGTAAGATTAGGAGTAAGAGTAAGATTATGAGCAAGAATAAGAACAAGAGAACGCACACGCTAGCAGCATGTGCTACGGGACGAGCCCTCACGTTTTCTGTCGGTTCTCCTCATCGACGTGAACGACCTTCGGGCGGTGTCCGGCCAACTCCCGTTCTTCGTATTGAGCGAAGCAGCAGATGATGATCAGGTCTCCCGGATCGACCAGATGAGCCGCTGCGCCGTTGATGCAGATCGTGCCACTGCCGGCCGGACCGGGGATCGCATACGTGATCAGGCGGTTGCCGTTGTGGACGTCGAAGACGTGAACTTGTTCGAAATCGATGATGTCGGCCGCCCGCATCAGATCGGTGTCGATGGTCACGCTTCCCTCGTAATGCAACTGCGCATCGGTGACGGTCGCCCGGTGAATCTTGGACTTGAGCAGCGTTCTCTGCATTCGAAAAGGCATTCTCGTGGGAGGTACAGGGCAAGTCAGTGTTTCAAACTGGGGAAGCAGTAGCCCGGATTATTCATGGCCCGTAGCTGAGTTCGCAAGAACTCAGTTCGTGCTGGTGAGTTGGCTGAGTTCTTGCGAACTCAGCTACGGTCAGGCGCAGAGTGCGAAAGCTATTCGCGCAGATGGATGACCTCACACACCTTGGCCAGATCGTCGCCGATGGTCTTCGAGGTCACGCCGTCGCGGAGATGGGCGTTGTTGACAAAGAGGGCGAAGGCGAGCGAGCGGCCTTTGGAGGTGGTCAGGTATCCGGCGAGAGCCTTGCTTTGCAGCAGCGTGCGACCGTTCATCGTGTTTTCCCAGTAGAGCGTCCCCGTTTTGGCGTGAACTTTGTCGCGCACAGGGCTGTCGGGGCCGACGTTCTTGGAGAGCGTGCCATCGACGCCGAGCCTCGGCAACGCGCGGCGATAGGTCACGTAATCGGGCCGCGTCGCCATGTGACGCAGAAGCTGGACGGTGGCTCGCGGCGTGACGCAGTCCGAGCGGGCGCCGCCCGCTCCGCCGCCGAACGAGATCGTCTCGACATCGACCCCCGCTTTGGCGAGGAAGTCGTGCTGACGCTTCAGTCCCGCGGCGAGCGTTCGCTCGCCGTGCTTCGTCGCGACGAGAATCGGCAGCGTGCTGGCCTGCAGATTGTGGCTGACCTTCAGGATCAACCGGGCCGACTCGGACAGCGGCGGCGACATGTGCTGAGCGACCTGCGGCAGTTTGGCAACATCCTCGCGCGACGGCAGCGTGGTGAGCGAGTTCTCCCCCAGGGCCGAGGCCTCGACCGAGACTCCCGCCCGGGCGAGGGCTTCGATGAAGAGCGTCCTCGCGTGGGAGGCGGCATCGCTCACTTCGGCCACGCGCACGACGGGCTTGTGTCCGACAGCGATCCTGCCCGACACCGCGAAGCGTCCCGCACCCAGATCGCGGATCGTGGCCGAGAACGGAGTCCCTTCCGGCGCGGTCTCGATCTTCGCGTCGAGGCGGATCGCCGCCGATTGAGGCCGCCACGTCAGCCTGGCCGGCTGGCCGAGTTCCGCCGGTTCGATCAGCAGATCAATCACGTTGTCGTTCACGATGATCGGCGTCAGCGTACTCGGGCCGCTGCCCGTCCCTTCCGCCTTCTCGAACAGCCGGTCATCAATCAGCACGTCGCCCCGCACGTGTTTGATCCCGGTGGCGGCGACCTGCTTCGCGAGGTCGTTCAATCCGCCGAGCGGATCGGGTGCGGTGAGCGTCGCGTCGGTGTTGCCGTTCGCGTAGGTGTGGTCGGAATCGACGAAGGCGATCTCACCCGTGTCGGTCGTCCGCCCACCGAAACTCAGATCGCCCGACGCGACGAGAATCAGGTCGCCCGCCAGTTCGCCGGTCTCGTTCACCTCGCCGCGTCTCACCACGGGAGTCACAAACCGATGCTCGACCCCCAGCGCATCGAGGGCACACGCGACCGTATAGAGCTTCGTCGTTGAGGCGGGGGCGAACAGCTTGTCGGCCTGCTGTTCGAAGACCACGTCGCCCGAGGCCAGGTCCACGAACAACGCCCCCCAGTGAGCCTGCTGGTAGCGCGGCTGCTGTGTGACGGACTGAATCACCACGGCCAGCGGTTCCTCGGAGCAGGCCCCGTCGGGTCGGGCCACCACGAGAACGAACCCCAACACGAAGCCAGCGAGACGGCGCGGAAGAGAATGCATGAGGGGTTCCTCGACGGAAGCGGGGCCACCAGAGCCGGCAGATGTCCGGTTCCAGTCCGAACAAAGTCGGCAACTCTATCAGGCGACCCGTTCCATCGTCACGCGAGTGGCGGCCACGCGCTGCCGGGGTCGTGACCTAATTTGACGGCGACCACGCCAGGATCAACAAGCCCGACGCGCGTGCGATGGGTAGTCGCTTTGTGATTTCGAACCCCTCCCTCGCGCGTCGGGCAAGGTGAAGCC
>JANODP010000263.1:0-7629 GCA_031412755.1 Schlesneria sp.
AGATTGTCGCAGTACCGAGCACTCCGGCCACTTCCGGGAAGCTGAATCCGACTTGCAATGCCGCCGTGACTTGAAGCTCGAACGAGAGGTTCAGGTCGATCGAAATCTTGACGAATGCGATCTTGATTCGTAACCAGAACTTGATTGCGAGTGCAACTCTGATATCCAGACCAACGGCGCCATAAAACGCCGAGTTGTTGGTTGGATCATCGAACGCCAGAACTCCGATGTAACGAATCCCGTAGGCAACATCGGCGAGTGCGTACAGTCCGGCGCCGAAGAAACCGGCGTTGAACTCCGCTTTGAGTTCCAGTTTTCCCCGGGCAAGAAAACTCTGCCCGACGACGAGTTCCCTCGTTGACAGGCGAAAGATCTGTCCCGCGCGAACTTCGACAGTGAGTGGGCCGATCTTCAAGTTCGCCCGCAACTGGTTCGGCCAACCGAGTTCGTAGTGCAGCAGACTCGGTTCAATGAGCAGTGTTGCAGTGAATTGACTGCTGCGAAGGAGCTCTTTGATAAAGTCCGGCACCGGCGGGTGGTCGCCGAACTGGGCGTTCGGATTGCTCGACAAGTTCGCCAGGAAGCGGCTCTGCTTCGGCGAAAGCATCATGAACCCGCTCAGGAGCGGGGCTTCATTCAGGCCCGGTTTGTCGTGGAAATCGTGATAGTTGGTGTTGAGCCAGGCCCGCCCGGCCAGAAAGAAGGTCAGGTCGCTTCGGACGGCCAGCACGGCGTCAAGGAGATACAGGGAGGGCAGGACGGATTCGGCCGCCGCGTCGTAACCATTGAACGGACTGGCCTGCGCCGAGGACGACGCGAACAACGCCCGGAGGACAACCGTCCACCGCGGGTCTTCACCGTCGTTCTCAAGATCGACACGCCAAGAGCTTCGCTTGGAAAGATTGCCCTGTGTCCGTGAGACCTCCTTGAGTTTCTTCAGCAGTTTGCGAACGTCCGATGTTTCATCGATCGCCTTGAATGCCGCGAGGGTATAGCGATAGCCGAATCCAAACCCGATCTCGCGGATGTAGATCTCGACAATCGGAATCCGCAGGCTCATGCGCCGTGCTTCAAGATACAGGAACCACGCCCGGTTCCAGCGAGTTCCGTCGCGGCTGACCCGCAGCCACGCCATGCTGGCCGCAATTGCCGGCAAGCCCTTGATCATCACCGATCCTTCGCCGACGAATCCGAACGCCTTGATACCCGGCTCGATCTCTTCGCCGTTGTAGAAATCGACGGATGCCTCCAGCGCAAACGTATCCCCCTGCGCGATCCGAATCCCCAGACTCTTCAGGTACAGTCGCGGAAGGAAGCCTCCCGGTTCCGGCAACGCGACATAGAGGTCGTGCAGATCGATCTTGGCGTCGATCAGGTCGCCCGTGTCGCCGAGCATGATCTGGCCGGACAGGCGCATGGCGGCCGCATTGTCGCCAAACTTGTCGAATTGCGGCACAAAGCCGATCGCCCGCAGTTCCATCGTAAAGCAGCCCAGGAAGCTGAACCGCAGCTTCTTGGGCAACTCGATCAGGAACCGGACATGCTGACCGATGACCCGGGCGTTTCCGGTGAGTGGACAATCGACGAGTTGAATCTCGATGCCGGGTAACCAAGCCAGTGGACCTGAGGCGTTGTCCCCACCTTGCAGCTTGTATCGCGCCTTGCCCGACACCGTGAAATAAAGATGGTCAGCGTTTCCTTCGTGGACGAAATTGAGTCCGAGCGCATCGAGTTCAAATTCGAATCGCGTCGCCTTGCAACTCAGAAGTTTTGGTCCACGGATCTTGGCACTGCCCCGAATCAGTTGAACGTTGTCGTTGATTTGCGCGAACTGTAGGGCCACTTCTGCGATCGCATCACCTACCAAGTCGGGTGGCAGCGGCCCGGCACCGGCGATTGTGAAACCAGCGATCCGCCCTTCGCAGATTTGAAGGACTCCATCGGTGAAGCGAAATTGGGTTTCGAGGCCATTCAGCCGCGCGGGCTTGTCCGTAATCGAAGCGGTCAGGCTCAGGCCCTTCGGCGAGATGCTGAAATCGCTGACTGCAAACTCGATCCGATCGCCGGGCATCGTCACCTTGTCGTAGGCGACAGTAAAGAGCGAGCCCGGGGCTTGGCGGATCGCGTAGTTTCGTCCGTCGATGACGAGGATAAACGCTTCTTTTTTTTCATTCGGTTTGAACCTGAATTTCAACCCAAGGTAAGTTTCTTCCTTGGGCTTTCCGTCGGGGAAAATGAGCGGGATTCCAGACTTCATGCTGGCTCGAAACGCCATGCGTTCCGCATCAAACTGTAGGACCATTGCAGGGGTCAGTGTGAATGTCGGGAAGCTCAGTTCGAGGTCGAGCTGCTTCGCGATGACCAGCGGATTGGATCCGGGGCTCGGAAGCGGATCGGGATCCTTGATCGACTTGATGGCCAGGAATTGGTTGCCACCCACGATTGGGCCGTTCAGGAACGGGAAGGTGAACGGCGAGCTTGGGGGCGAGCTTGGGGGCGAGCTTGGGAGCGTCAGCTTGACCGTTGTCGGATCGATGTCGGCGACGGTGAATGAACTCGAATCCAGCGACGTATCCGGACAGGGATTGACCAGCCCACGAATGATCTCGTCCCCGCCTTCTCCTTCACTGCCAAGATCGGTTTCGAGCATATCGAGGGTGACGATCGGCGTGGCGAGCCGGCGCAGCAGTTTCGGCCCGCCGCCACCGCCGAGCGGAATGTCGAACAGCGCGATGCTCAGAACCCGTTTGAGTTTAAAATCGAGCATCAATAACGACTCGGATTTACCCGCGCCATCCGGCAACTTTTCCTGCTGATTGTCGTCGAGTGGCCAGCCAAAACTGGTCGCCAGATTCACGGCAGCGTTAGCGTCAAACGTGGCTGCCAATGCGAGTCGCCCACCCTCTTCATCGCCCCTCAACGGCTTCGCCACGAGCGAGAGCATGCGTGGAATCGGGAGCGTCAACTGAAACCCAGGCAGCGGCAACTTGAGCGGCACGCCTCCCGGCGGTGTCCAATCCAGACGAAGCTCCTCGACGTCCCCGCCAGGAGCGTGAATCCGGAGTTGGAACCGGGAAGCTGTGCCTTCCGCCATTCCCATCGAGGGAATCTCGTCGGTGAAAAGTCGGGCCAGCTTCGACAGTTGCGTCGTGGTGGCATCGACACCGAAACAGCCCGGCGCGATCTGCCGAAAGTCGATGCCGGCGAGGTCGAATGCACCCGCCTCGTTGATCACTTCCACGGTCATATTGGACACTGTGAAGTTGAATCGCAGACTCACGTAGAGGTTGAGCAGACCTTTTACCTGAAGTCTGGACACCTCGACGGTCAGCTTCGTTGTGTCGGCCAATGCCCTCACTCCATCCCATCCCCAACGGAGCGGCAGATCGGTGAACGGTGCGGAGTACGCCGGAATTCGGATCCCATCGGAGAGCCGAGGCAACGTCAGATTCAGGTCAAAAGGAATGCGAACGGCCGGCCAGGGAAGATCACCCGGCAGCGCGATCTCCAGTCCCAGCGCGGATTGTGTGGGGAACGCTGGCAGGTCGTCCCAAATGCAGCGGAACCCGATCGCGGTCTGCGCAAAGACCGGAGCGGCCACCGTACCAGCGACCCGCACTCGCCCGAAAACGGACAGAACAACAGTCGGCGAATCGATCGTTCCCGCCGGGGCCAGTGCAATCCGCAACTCGATCACGACTCCGGCCGCGACGTCGAAGTGAGCACCGAACAGATCAGAATCAGTGAGGGCGAGGGTGAAGGAGAACTTCGCCGAAAACGCCTGCGGCACACGACGAAGCTTCAGGAAACTGGGCCCATCCGCCTCCACGGCCAGCACGGGTAATTGTGGAGCGCCGACCACCACCGCCGTGACCGCCACTGGCCCTGGTCTCAGGACTTGCAGCTTCTTGATGGTGATTGGCGCGCCAGCACTCGCTTGTTCCCCGAGGAGCAAGACCGCCGTCCGATTTGCGGTCTGAGTGTCGAACAACCGAATGATGACGTCCGCCATATGCAAACCCCAAACCAGAGTGGATTACTCGATGTTAGAACGCGGTGTCCGCCAGCCCTTCCCATTCCTTGAAAAACTTGCCACGGTCAGACCGTGACTTCTGGACCTTGAGGATAAATGCTTCTGACCATTTTTGGTGGCCATCCTTGATCGTCTCCCCGATGGCTCGCAGTTTTGCGTTGGCGAATCCCGTCACGCGGTCGATGAGGATCGCATCGCGTTCCTTGAGCGTCGCAGGCAGGCCGCCTTGGTCCACGGCCTTCTTGAGAAAACCCGGGGCGGGACTTTCAAACTGATTGACCAGATCCAAAAGATAGGCAACGAGTCGCTCACTCTTTGCGCCGGCGACGGCATTGTCGAACTTTCCCTTGCGGCTCTCGAAACCCGCAGCGGCATGGGTCACTTGTCTCTTTTGGACTTCAGGATCCAGACAAAGGCGACGGAAACCTCCCAGCCAATCGTTTTTGGTCAAGTCCATCGCAGGATCAACAGGTTTGCCATCTGCTTTTTTTACGCCTCCGTTGACCTGCGGGCTGGCTCCGGCCAGCGCGGTGTGCGCAAGAACCTTATTGGCCAGTGCCTCCGTTCCGAACGCAGCCGTGATTCGGTCCTTGGGAATTGCCTTGAGCAGTTCGTTCAGACGGCCCGGGTACTGCGCCCACTGAATCAAGCCGACCGAAAGTCCGGCCTTATCCGTGTTGAGACAAAGGGCTCCAAATGCCCCCTGTCCTTCGCCAATGGCCACCAGACACGAGAGTCGGTTGTACCTCGTGAAGGGAAGGTCAAGCCGCCGAGAGACGTAGACCTGGCTCGCAATCGCGTTCGTCGGCTCAACGGCGAGGAGCGCTTCGAGTGTTGACTTGTTGACCTGGTCGACCTGATCTTTAATCACGGACCCAGGACAGTGCAACTTGCAAAACACAAGCAAAGCGGCCTTGGTCGCCTTTCCGAACATGCCGTATGTACTGGCACCCACGCTCGGCATCTTGCCAAACCCGTGACCGCGAAGCAGATCTTGCACCGCCCCGATTGCGGGTTTACTGCTGGTCGAGGTGATCGGACCACCTGCCGCATCAAGCAAGTTGTCGACTTCCTGGATCCCGCTTACAGCCATCGCAAGGTTCCCTCAATTTCTGCATCGCCACTTCATCGCTGGTATTTACCGCAGCGTCCTGATCGCAACGAAGTCTGACCAGCCCGGTTGCGATTGTCGAGCATGACCGTTTGGCCATCAGCCTTTCACCGCAAGAATTAATGTGATTATCGTGCCGAGCAAGCGTGGCAGCGTCATCGTCCTGTCGAACAACAAGGTTGTAATTCCAGCGATTCTGCTGTGTGAGCCAACTATACCACGCGTGCGAATGTCAAAGTCGAGTATCAAGCCCCATCTCGGTCGGTTCTGTATTGAATTCGGACGATGCCTGGCCGGGCCAATCTTAATTCTCTGATCGGATCGCGATGGTACCGCGAACTCTGTTTGAATTGGAGAACGCTAGGCTTTGACGTATTCGAACTGCAAATTGTTGACGACCGCCGCCTGAGTGACTTTCACCGAGATTCGTTTTCCGTTCTTTGCTTTGTCTCGAGGAATCTTTTCGGAGTTCAGGATCGTCCCTTGCCCACTGCCGACAACCAATTTCGCCTTCCACTTGCCACTTCCACTGATGGTGGTCAGTTCGACTTCGACCGTATCTCCGACTCGCGGTACGAGTGAAACGACCTCCAACACGGGGGGCACGTTTGTCGCAGTGACGGAATCGGTGGCCGCGGAATCAAATGTCATCCTTGACGCCCTCGGCACCTCGGATTCCAGTTTCAGTCGTCCGTAATCAGCATTTGTCTTTCCACCGATGCCCCATTCCGCCAGCGACTGAGTGACGAGCAGGCTGGCCTGCTCCAGGCAGTTGTCGGGAAGCCTCTTGTCCCGTTTGGCAATCGCAATCAGAAATGTCCCTTTCACGGAGAGGAAGGGAACAGGGACGGGACTATCGAAGTCAGTGGGCTCGGGGACTGGTTTGTGCCCATCATCGGGCGTCATGTAATACGAACCGTGATGTGGCTTCATCATGTCGATCAGAAGTCCGTGCGATGCGTCGGCGATGCAGCCATCGAGAAAGTCGATCAGACCACATCCGGCATCGTCCCCTTCGGTCGTTCCGAACATGGTTCGGTCGATCATTCCCGAGTCCCTTCACTCAATGACCGCGATTTGGCAATCAGGCTGGCCATGATGATCGTATTGGCCACGTTGACGACATCATCCGGTGAGGTGACAGCCTGCACCAAGGGCTCGCTGACATCACGTGCGGACGCTTTCTTTGAAGAGAGCAACCGACCGAGATCGGTAATCATGGCTCTCCGACAGAGTGATTTGTCGGCGTCTGAACTGCTGGCCCAGAGCTTGTAGGTCTCGGCGAGTTGTCGCACGTCGTAGGCAATCTTTTGGGGGAGATCGCCCGATCGCAGCATGGTCTCCCAATCGCGAAGTTGGGGCCTGGGATCGGGCTGCTGATTCCACGAATACACACATTCGACGGGAGCGCCGCCGCGCGAATGGTACTGGATGGCCAGAGCGTTCTTACCGTCGAATCCCTTCGCCTTTTCGTCCAGCATGTCGCGGACGGCTTGATGAATGTCTTCCAGAGCATCAAGAAAATGTCCGATGGCGATCCCCACAGACAGCGTCATCGGCTTTCCGTCGGCCGAAAGATCCAGCAGGCTGTCGTGGAACGTCGTTCGCAATTCGTCGGCACAATCAACGCAGCCATCGAGAGGCAGCAACGCCACAATGTCCTCTCCCGCGGCATAGACCAAAGCGCCGTGATGCCTGTCGATGATCCCACGAACGGATCCCGCAAATGCCGAGAGACGCGCTGAAAACGCGCGATGTTCCATTTCGTTCCGACATTGCTTCAGTCCCCGTCGCGAGGCTCTCGACGTGAGACGAGGGTTGATCCGCGTGACGGCAGGGTGATGCAACACAGGGTTAGAAGTCGATGCTGGACCGGTTGGTCATTCTCAAAGCCAGCAGCCCGGCATCTGGGAGGTGCCGGGCTGCTGAAGTGTTGCATGCCGTGGTCGATTCGATGATCGAATCGATCGACTACTTCGAGGCCAGCGCCTGCTGCGCGGCGGCCAGTTTGGCGACGGGGACTCGGCGGGGGGAGCAGCTCACGTAGCTGAGGCCGATCTCGTGGCAGAACATGACCGAGGCGGGGTCGCCGCCGTGCTCGCCGCAGATGCCGATCTTGAGGTCCGGGTTGGACGAGCGGCCCCGTTCGACGCTGATCCGCATGATGTCGCCGACGCCTTCCTGATCGATCGTCTGGAACGGGTCGTTCGGGATGATGTCGTGCTCGCGGTAGAAGCCGATGAACGGGCCGTAGTCGTCGCGGCTGATGGCCAGTGTCGTCTGGGTCAGGTCGTTGGTGCCGAAGCTGAAGAATTCGGCGGCCGTGGCGATCTGATCGGCGCGAACGGCGGCGCGCGGGACTTCGATCATCGTGCCGACGAGGTATTCCACCGTGGTGCCGGTTTCGCTGAAGACCAGATCGGCCGCCGCGCGGATGATCTTTTCCTGGTGCTTGAACTCGGCCAGGAAGCCGGCGAGCGGCACC
>JANODP010000264.1:0-14240 GCA_031412755.1 Schlesneria sp.
TACGACGGCAGCACGCTCAGCGACACCCGCTGGATCAGGTTTTGTCCCGACTTCTGGAACGGACGCGGCATCGGTTGAGCGATCCCGTTCGCGTCGATGGTCCGGCAGCGCAGTTCGTACTCGCCGGCGGCAACCTCGGTCAGCAACACGGCCCAGTGCGCGAGCGTGTTCCTCATCGGCCACGTCAATGGCCGGTTCGTCACCGAATCGAATCCGCGGACGTTGGCCGGCAGTGTTTCCTCGGGAAGAGTCTTCCACGTCGTCGGTGCCGGCAGCAGATCGGCCTCTTTCCACGGAGCCTGCGTGAAATGAGGATCATCCTTCGGCCAGTCGGTTCCCTTCGGTTGCAGCCAGTATTGGACCTTGCTCAGCCCCGACATGCCGACCTGTGCCATCCCCGTGACCGGCAGCGGCTCGCCCACTTTCGCCTTCACAGGATGAGACACGAAGCGGGCGAACGTCTTCATCTGGCTGTCGACGTCGTTGTTGCCGTCGGCGTAGGTGTCGTTGGCGGAGGGAGCGTTCGTCAGCACGATCCGCTGCAACCACTTCACCGATTTGAAGCCGTAGGCGTCGGGGACGAGGATTCGCACCGGGCCGCCGCGCTTGCCCGTGAGGAGCTCACCGTTCAGCTTGTAGCAGAGGATCACCGGATGTTCGCCGGGCGGGTCTTCGAGCACGCGGCCGATCGGGAGCGAACTGCGAAAGATCTGCTTGGGGTCGTCGTTGTGGTAGCCAAAGTAAAACAGACGCCGCAGATTGGCCGAGGGCTTGGTCATCCAGACGACTTCGCGCAACGGGACGCCCTCCCACAGTCCCATGCCGAGCGGTGAGCCGCCGTTGTTGCACGTCATCACCTTCAGAAACCGCACGGCCTTCGTTTCGGCCAGCTTCATCAGGCCGTCCCAGTCGAGTGCATTCCCCTTCTCCTTGGAGAGCGGGTTTTCGATCGTGGCGGGCTTGTCGGGATCGGCCACCACTTCGAGCTTCCACGTTTCGCGAGTCATCCCGACCTCGCGCAGCTTCTCGACCGGATGCGTGTAGGGCAGGGGAGTTCCCCGCTCGACGGTCCCGAATTTGTCGAACGCTGTGAAGTACTCCAACTGCGCGACGGCGCGGGCGAGTGCTTCCTTCGCGGCTCCGTCATCGGCGCGAGCCAGCCACGGTGCCAGGCTCAACCCCGCCGCGCCGAGTGTTCCCAACCGCAGGAAGTGACGGCGAGTGACTTCAAAATGTTCGGTGACCAGCTTGTCGGGGTCCAGCATGGCGACTCTCCATTCGTTCGTGTTGTGGTTCCGAAAGTAGCCTTCATCGCTCCGCGTGAAGAGAGCCGATCGCGATCCGACATGGTACGAGCGTTCAGCGTCGAATTCGCACCCGGCTTCCTTCACGCGGAGCGATGAAGGCTACTTTGTCGCGATGGGCATCTCACACATCGCCCACTGGCCGAAGTTTTCTTCGATCTCCACCCGCAGCGACTCCAGCTTCTGGGCGGGATGTCGGTGGATGATGTCTCGAAGTTGCAGGGCCATCCAACGGGCGATCAGTTCGGCGGTTGTGTTGGCGACGGGGAGCAGCACGCAGTCCTCGCGAGGGAACACCCAGCGGCGGGCCTCGAAGGTGGCGGTCACTTCGCGGTCGTCGGCCTGCACGAGAATGGCCGGATGCTGCGTCGGCAGCAGGACGCGGTGATCGAGTTCCCCGACGAGCTTCTGCGTGGCATCGCGCAGCGCGATGAAGTCGAAGACGTAGCTGTTCTCGTCGAGCGGTCCGGCGACTTCGACGGCGACCCGCCAGTTGTGGCCGTGCAGCCGCTCGCAGACGTTGCCATTGAACGTAATGAAGTGGGCGGCGCTGAAGACCAGGTGGTCCTTGGTGACTCGCACTCGATAGCGTTCCGTGGTCATGACCGTCGGCCTTTCGCGGGAGCGAACAAGAGTTGTTCAGCGTGTTGCAGGATCCGTTCTCGCGAAGGGAACTCGATCAGTCCCGCTCGCATCACGGCGAACAGGGTTGCGGCAATGAGGTCGGCCGTTGTGCCGGGGTTGCGGCGGTGGCCATCCGCTCGCAACCAGAGATCGAGTTCATCGAAACGGCCCCAACTCTGCAAGCGATGCGGCCAGTCGAGGTCCATCATTTCGGCGGCTCGTCGTCGGACCTGCTCGCCGGTTGTCTCCCCACACTTGCGAACGATCAGCGAATCCGGCGCGTCGGCCATCAGTCGCAGTTGCAGCTTGATGATCGCGGACTCCCACGGTGCGATCGGGACTTCGTCGCACATCCCCGTTCGTCCGAAGATGGCCAGCGGGCAGAGGCCGAGCCACGGCCAGTCATGGCACAGCCAGGGGAGGGCGGTGTTGAGCACGAAGGCGAAGTCGGTCGCATACTGCTCGGCGATCCGGTCGCGTTCGGCGGCGAGAACCATCGCGTCGCGCAGCGTCACCGTGGGAGTGGTGCTCACGTCCTGAGACTCGGCGCGACCGAGGCCGCTCGGACGCGCCAGGCGGATCGCCTCGTAGACGCACTCGGCATCTTCGACGGTCGTGTGGCTGAGCACGTCGCGCAGGCCCTCGTCGAGTGAGACCCCGTCGGGGACCGCGGCCAGCGGCGCCAGCAGCAGCACGATTCCCAGGTTGGCATTCGTCCGCACCCGCGCCTGGCGGGTGGCCTGCATCGCGCCGAGGATGGCACGGCCGAGACCGATCTCGCGCGCTTGCGACAGCGGCTCCGCAACCGCCTGCGCCGCATCGACGAAGTCGGCATAATCCAGATCGTCGAACGCGGCCGCCGGATGAACGTTGCCCGCCTTGCGCGCGGTCGCCTCCAGCAGACAGGCCAGCTCGATCTGTGCGGCAAGTGACATCTGCGAGCTGCTCCCGGCGGACACGACCTGCGACGCTGTGTTCAACCCGATCTCAACCTGCCCAGATGCCGGCCTTATGACAGATCCAAGATTGTTTTCAGTGCAACCTCGATTTCGTTCATTCGCTCCGGTGTCAATGTCCCCATTTGAGTCCGCAGCCGTCGTTTGTCGATGACCCGGATTTGCTCGCAAAGAATGACAGCGTCCCGAGTGGTACCACCCTCTCCCACATTGACCAGCACATGGCTGCGCAGCAGCTTTTGGCGAATCTTGGTGGTCAGTGGTACGACGATGGTGTGGGGACTGGCCGCATTGGCCTTGTCCGTCTGAACAATCCAGACCGGACGCACACCCGACTGTTCCGTACCTTGAGTGGGCGACAGGTCGGCCCACCAGAGTTCGCCGCGCGCTATCACCATTGAATTGATCCCTGCGCCAGGAGCTTCTCGTAGTCGGCGAGCGACTCACTGTAATCCCCGATGTCCGCCAGCGTGTCTTCGTCGTCTTCTTCGAGGATCGTTACCATCACGCGAACAGGGTGTCGCGGCAGCTCCGATGGCGGCAATGTGAGGTGGCTGTCCGGGTGCAGAATGGATTCCACGGTTCGATAAGCCATGTTTTTCTCGTGTTCAATGGGTGCAATCGGAAACGGATTTTGTGGCGACAGAGTCGCGACGATCGAAGTTCGAAGGCTGCGGATCAAACTCTGGCGTGGATGATGCTCATCCTACCGCATCGGCAGCGGTCTCAAGTAGAGCCGGGCGAAAACGAGCGGACCAACGGTCCGTTCTACGACTTTGCGGGGAACTCGACGATGACTTTGATCGCTCCGTCGCGGCGGTCGCGGAAGAGTTCGAAGGCTTCCTGTAATTTGGCCAGTGGGAACCGGTGGGTGATGATCGGCGCGACGTTGATGCGGCCCTCACCGATCCACTGCATGGCCAGCGGGAAGTCGCGACGGAAGTCGGGATTGACCGAGGTGTGAACCGTGACGTTCTTGTAGAAGAGGTCTCGCCAGCGCAGGCCGTTGATGATCTGGGGCGGCACGCCAAAACAGAGGAGCTCGCCCTTCTGCTTGCACAGGTCGATGCACAGGTTGAACTGCTGATCGGCGTGACCGACGCATTCGATCACGATGTCGGGCAGATTACCGTTTAAGATGCGCTTCACGGCGGCGACCGGGTCGTCCTTCGAGTTGCAGACGGTGGCGGTCGCTCCCATTTTCGGGCTGACCTTGAGCCGGTCTTCGAGCAGGTCGATGCCGATGATCTGGCGGGCGCCCATGTTGGCGAGCGCCCCGTTCATGAGTTGGCCCATCGGTCCCTGACCCACCACGGCCACGTCGAGGTCGAGCAGATTAGGCAGCTTCTTCAGCGCGAAGATCGCCGTGCCGAGCGGCTGCGCCATCAGCGCCTGCTCCTCGGGGACGTTCGTGGCGATCGTAATGGCCCGGTTCTCATCCAGGACGAAACGCTCGGCCAGCCCCTGCTGCATGACGGGGACGGCGAGGACGCGGTCTCCCACCCGCCAGCGCCGGCCGTTGGTGGCGGTCACCGTGCCGATCATCTCGTGCAGCGAGTGACCCGTTTCGATCGGCCATTCGTCCCAGCCATTGAAGTACGGCAGATCGGACCCGCACAGGCAGGTCGTTTCCGGCTGAAAGATGATCTGGCCCGAGACCCCGTCGGGTGGAGTTGGCGACAACGCCGGCTCGGGTTGGTCAATGAGGCGGATCTTTCCGGGTGCGTACATGTCGCCGGCGAGCATTGAGGCAGTCTCCAAGTGCGTGCGGGTGGTGATGTGGATTATTCATGGCCCGTAGCTGAGTTCGCAAAAACTCAGTTGGTTGTGGTGAGTTGGGCTGAGTTCTTGCGAACTCAGCTACGGGCAGACGGTGACAGGTCCATGAGGGGCCGTGATTAATCCGGGTGATGCGACCGGCGGGGATTCTGCCAAATTGAGTCGCCTCAAAACAGCGAAGCCCGGCTTGGGGTCAAGCCGGGCTTCGATTAATCGTCCATCCTCCGTCGCATTACTTGGCCATGGCGGCCCGCTCGGCCTTTTCCTTCTTGCGCTTCTCCACGACGTCCTCGACCAGGTTGCGGGGTAGCATCTGGTACTTGGCGAACTCCATGCTGAAGGTCCCCTTGCCCTGCGTCATCGAGCGGACTTCGTTGGCGTAGTCGAACATCATCGCCAGCGGCACTTCGGCGATGATCGTGGCCATGCCGAGGTTTGTATCGGACGAACTGACGACGCCGCGCTTGCTGGAGAGGTGGCCCGTCACGTTGCCCTGATACTCTTCCGGGACTTCCACTTCCAGCTTCATGATCGGTTCGAGCAGTCCGATGCCCGCCTTCTTCAGCGTCTCGCGCATGCAGTCGAAGGCGGCGATACCGAACGCCATTTCGGACGAATCGACGTCGTGATAGCCGCCGTCCTGAAGAATCATCTGGACGTTGACGACTTCGCATTCGCAGAGCGGTCCCTTCACGAGTGCCCGCTGGAAGCCTTCATCGGTGGGCTTGATGTACTCCTTCGGAACGCGACCGCCGGTGACCTCGTTGACGAATTCGTAGGCGATCGCGCTGTCTTCCGCCAGCGGAACCAGCTTGCCGACGATGTGAGCGTACTGCCCCGAACCGCCGGTCTGCTTCTTGTGCTTGTAGTTGAACTCGACCTCGCGCGTCGGCATCTCGCGGTAGGCCACGCGGGGGTTGCCGACGATGCACTCGACGCCGTATTCGCGCTTGATCCGCTCGACGTAGATGTCGAGGTGCAACTGGCCCATGCCGGCGATCAGCGTCTGGCCGGTCTCTTCGTCGGTCAACACGCGGAACGTCGGATCTTCGCGGCGGAAACGTTCGAGTGCCTTGCCGAGCTTGTCCGCGCCGTCGCGCTTGACCGGCTCGATGCTCAACTTGATGACCGCGTCCGGAACGTAGATGCTCTCCAGCGAGTACGTCACCTCTTCACTGCAGAAGGTATCGCCCGAGGCGCAATCGACACCGACCAGCGCGATGATGTCACCCGCCTCGGCGACATCGACGTCGACGCGGTCGTTGGCGTGCATCCGGACGAGCCGTCCGAACCGCACCTTCTTGCCGGTGCGGGTGTTGAAATAGCTGTCTCCCTTGACGATCTTGCCCTGATAGAGACGCGTGTACGTGAGCTGTCCGTACTGCTCGACCACGGTCTTGAAGGCCATGCAGACGAGCGGTTTGTTCGGGTCCGATTCGAGGGTGACGCGGTTCCAGTTCGGCTGCTGCGCTTCTTCCTCCGATTTCGGTTTCTTGAGCTGATCGATCGCCGTCATCTGCCGGTCCAGCGGGCAGGGCAGGTAATGGATCACCCCGTCGAGCGCCTCCTGCACACCCTTGTTCTTGTAGGCCGAGCCCATCATCACGGGAGTGATTTGCAGGGCGATGGTGGCCTCGCGGATCACCGCGCGAATCTCATCGACCGGGATCTCGGTCCCTTCGAGCAGCTTCTCCATCAGCGAGTCGCTGAACATCGACAGCGTTTCGAGCATCTTCTCGCGAGCCTCGGCCGCCGCCGTCTGATACTCCGCGGGAATCACCTCGCGGCGGATGATTTCGCCGTCTTCGCCATCGAAGAAGATCGCCTGCATCGTGATCAGGTCGATCACGCCGTTGAAGGCCGCTTCGCGCCCCATCGGAATCTGCAGCGGGACCGGCAGCACGTGCAGCTTCTCTTCGATCATCTTGATGACCTTTTCGGGATTGGCTCCCGCGCGGTCCATCTTGTTGATGAAGGCGATGCGCGGAACCTTGTACCGCTTCATCTGACGATCGACCGTCAGCGACTGGCTCTGCACGCCGCCGACCGAGCACAACACGAGGATCGCACCGTCGAGCACCCGCAACGAACGTTCCACCTCCACCGTGAAGTCCACGTGACCCGGCGTGTCGATCACGTTGATCGTGAAATCGTTCCACTTCACCTGCGTGGCGGCCGCCGTGATCGTGATCCCCTTCTCGCGTTCGAGTTCCATGAAGTCCATCGTCGCGCCGACCTGGTCCTTCCCCTTGACCTCGTGGATTTCGTGGATGCGCCCCGAATAGAACAGGATGCGTTCGGTGAGCGTGGTCTTGCCCGAGTCGATGTGGGCCGAGATGCCGATGTTGCGGACTTGCCTGAGATTCATTGCCATGGACGGATTCACATTCGCTTGAAAAAAGGGACGGTGGTCTTGAACGACACGGCGGTCTCGATCAACGAACCGGGACCGGCTGGAGACACGGCGAACGTGGGGAGGGCTCGACAAACCGAGTCTCGCACCACATCGACGTGAATTGATTCACTGGGAAAACTGAGTCGGGTGAGATGCCTCTCTGAAAACGCACGGCAGGAAAAATCCAGCGGCCGGGTCCATCACAGTGAGGCGCTGCGATGAACCCTAGCAAACTGAACGGATCGTGCATTTCCGGGGCATGTCAACACTCACTCGAACGGCCCCGCCAAGGCTCGGCGGGGAAGGGCAGGAACAAAAACGAACAGCCTGAGCCGGTCAAACGGGACTCAAGGGGCCGAAATCCTAGCGTCCGCCGATCCCTGCGCGAAGTGCGACTGCCGCGTCCAATGATGAATTTCTCGTTTACGGAAGCCACGACACGGACCAAGAAGACGCCATGAAAATTGCCGGCATCCGGTGGGAGAGCAAATCCAATCTACCCAGAGGGCCTGCTGATGAAGTCTTTCCGCTACGGCTTCAAACCAAAACGACCCCGACCTCGCACCTTACTTCTTTTCGGCTCCCCGCTCACACCGACCTCATCGCGAGCACCTTCAACACGCGCGAGGCGACTCGTCGGCCGTCTCCCGTCAGGGCGTGCTCCCAAATCCGAAGCACCTTCCAGCCCGCCCTTGTGAGCGTGCGCGTCACCCACCGATCCCGCGACCGGTTCGCGACGAGCTTCCGCCGCCAGAAGACCGCATGCCCGGCGGGAGCGGTGTAGTGCCGGGGACACCCGTGCCAGAAGCAGCCATCGACAAACACCGCGACCCGCTCGACAGGAAACACAAAATCGGGCCGCCCAAACACCGGCCGATTCCTCCGCCACCCGCTGATCCCGTGCGAGCGAAAGATCGAGATCATCCTCAACTCGGTCGAACGATTCCCCCGCGAACGAATCCGCGACATGACCTCGGATCGCTTTGCTTTGGTGAAGACATCGGCCATGAAGCCCTCATCCACAATAAGCGTTCAACAGCGGATCATCGCTTGAAGCGGTCGAACTCACGTGGCAGCAGGCCGTAGATTTGATCGCCGTTCATGACAGTGAGGTCGTATGTACGATCGTACTGTTTCAGGATTTTTCCGAGCCGTCGAAACGTGCCGCCACCCTTGCCTGCTGCGCCCGCGACACAGTCCCACGAACCTTGAAGCTCTTTCAAGTACAGCCGATTGACGGCAGAAAAAAAGCCGATGTTCTCTACAAGGTGCTGCCGTGAGAGGAGCTGCTCACTCGCTTCACCGAGTCGAAAAGGGGCACTGGCCAGCATGGCACGGGCATTACCACCGTGAATGCGACATGCCTGCCAGGGACCACGTAATAAGTGACGATAGTAAGCGCCATAGTCCCGAGTGAGAATATGCCGCGCGTCATTACCAGGCTTGCGGTTTCCACTCTTCGATGGCGGACACGTAACATCGAAAAAGCACAGACCAAGCCACGACCAAAGACCTATATCCCGATCAAGTCGCCCATCCGACATCAGAGTTTCCAGCGTCTGAGCTAGGTAGTCACCGAGTTCCCATTTGTTAGCAAACTCCCGAGATGAATCGACTTCAACATTCGTCGCGAGTGGCTCTGACTTGGAACCATCACTGAGGAGGTCCAATGGCGGACTCAAGGTGGGATCGGATACCAGTTCGTGAAGGTATTTTCGGAACGCTTCAACGCCTACAGAATTGAACACTCGCACGGTGTGCATCAACGCCCCTCCTGAATCACGTCTTTGAGCTTCTGGACGGCATTCCAATCCCGAGCCAATCCTTGCACAGCGGATTCAATCCACGGCAGCCTCTCAATGCGCTCCACACCTTCGCGAAACAACTCCTGAATCGGCTGCGAGTTGAAACGCTGAGCAAACCGATACCATTCATCGTGAGGCTGCAACTCGTCTTCGTCATCGCTGGGAGGGGTTTCTTCTGCGATCAGGTATCGCGTAAGAATTTCTCGGACGGCTGCGGGGAGCGCTAACGCCATGAATGCTTTGTCACTTTGTGCGTACAACTTGGCCCGTGGTTCATTCGGATCGTCAAGTTGGTCATTGAGCACCAAAACCGGTGGTTCACCCTGCCCGCCAAATTCGACCTTGAATG
Source organism: Schlesneria sp. (assembly GCA_031412755.1). Classification (GTDB taxonomy): domain Bacteria; phylum Planctomycetota; class Planctomycetia; order Planctomycetales; family Planctomycetaceae; genus Schlesneria. Next base: position 9,213 of record JANODP010000264.1, read on the forward strand.
GAACGCCATCCAGCGGACGCACGTCAATGGGGAGCAACGATTGGTGGGTAGCATCTTCTTCGCCGGCACGAATCTGTCGGAGTGCGAGTAGCCGACCTGGGGCTTCGGCAACATCGGCTACTTTGACACGAACCTGCACACGATCGCCGTCACGGAACTGCTTGGACTGATGAGGGCCCAACTGCGGCAATCCGACTGTCCCACAAACAAATCTCTCTGTCCTAGTCCCGATATAGACCTCAACGACGAGAATCGCTTCATCAACATGCGGCTGAGTGTGGCATTTCTTCAACCGCGTGAAGTCAATCGCCAACTCAAATTTGAGTGGCCCGTCTGGATGCGGCAGTCGCCGAAATCGCACGTCATTTCCAGCGAGCTTGAGTCGGCGCGTGAAATTGATTCGGCGCATCAGACTTCCTCCTCATTTTCAACATCGACTTCGCTCAGAGCCTTCTTGTCGGATGGCCATCGAGGTGTCTCAACAACGACATCACGATCCGGAGGGAAGCCACGTATGCTCAGGCGAAAACTATCATCACGAATTACGGCGGTTATCTCGTTGTCCCTAATCTGCTTTGTCCCACCAACGCACTCACATCGAATGCCATGTCTTCCAAGCTCGAAATCGAACTTTTCCCACTGCTTGAACGGGTTGCCATCCGCGATGTCGTAAGCCACCCGGAATGCAAACCGCTTTGACTTGAGAGGGACCGATGGGTCTCGGGTGAATGTGAAACCGTCGGCAAGTTCGGTGAGAACGAGCGGTTTCAAAACACGTTTGATTTTATCGCTTGGATGTTTCTCGTCTTCGCCCTTCTTTGGACCTCGATCTTTCTTCTTCGCGAAGCCGTCGCGAACAGGGACCGGAAAAAACTGCGCAAGCAAATCGAAGTCAGGCTTGCCTGTGGATGCGAGCAATCGTCCCAAAAGCACCTTCGGCGCGTCGATCACCAACTTGATGCGTTGCTCTCCACCGATGTACTCCCTCGTGAGACGGTCCTCGCGCCGGAACTCGGGCTTCCATGTCGTATGGGCGGGGTTCTCTGCTGCTCGCAACAAAGAAGCAAGCTCATTGTTCTCCACGTTCACGAGCGCCACAACGTTTCCCGTTGGACCGCCTCTAACTTCCGAGATGCCCAAGTCGTGTCGAACGTAATGAACAACCGGCTTTTTGAGATCCGTTGATTGGAGAAAGACATCAAATGGACAGATGACATTCGGGCGACTGTCTTTGAATCGCACGGTGACGGGAATACGAATCGCAACGGGCTGGCCCGACAGAAACCGCGATCGCAAGTCGTCCATCTTCCCGGCGGGTTCTTTTAGCTGGGGCCATCCGCACCCATCGCGCTCCGCCTCGCTAACCAATTCGATTCGACAGTCGTCAACGTCGGGACCGAGTGCCCAAGTCGCGAGTTCTATCGCTGACTTCAATTCTGGCTTGCGATCAGGTGCCTTCGGATTGTCACGAAGGCCGTCAATCGCCGATCTCATCGAAACTGCCCCGTCGAGTACTACCAGTGCGTCCGGTGTGGCGAGATCAATCCGCAGGCGACCGGCCAGAATCGGTACGGCAAAGTGTCTGATGGCGGCCTCAGCCAAATCACCCACCAACGTTGTTTCGTCTTCCGTGTCATCATGCAGATCGAAGGGAAACGGAATGACGCAAGAGAAGCCCGATTCATCACGACGTTCCAAATGGAAGTCGTTGCGAAACTGTGCGACATCCGCCACCAACTCCGTAGGTGTCACGAAATTCGGATCGTGACCGGAAGGTTGTAAGAATTCTCCGAATGCACCGAACGAGTCGTACCGCGTGTCACCAAGGTTGTGTGGTCCCAACCACGCCTCGCCCATCAGCAGGGCGCTCCGAGTGTCATCGTTGCTGCGAACGGTCAATCCGAAGAATGTGCGAATTGCAGAGACGTACTGGTACGTCGATTTGCCAACGCCCCAACTTCCACGCTCAGAACTGCCCTTCCCAGTACTGCCCAGCGCGCGCCAGAAGAAAAAGAAATGGTTCTTCTCGGACTCTTGTGATGGCGGTCGGTTGGCCATCGGATTACCGACGAGCCCCGTTGTCCCGAAATCCTCAAACGTCAAAAACGGGACACTCGCTCGCTGAATCAAAGCTAACGGCAGGTCGCGCGCTTTCAAGTGCTCATCCAGCCCGCTCAACCACGTCCGAGCTTGTGCGACCGGTAGCGCCGCCTTGGCCCCTGACACAAAAAAACGAACTCGCACGCGCTCACCCTGCGCTGAATCGACTGCATCCAACGAATTCTGGATGGCCTCGCGAAGGACCGCAGCCACAGGATCACCGCGAAAGAACTCTCCTTCATTTGGCTCGTGCCATTTTTCGGACGCCTGCATTTCGCGGAAATTCCAACGCGGCATAGTTCATCTCCATTCGAGGATTTCATCGGCACCAGTTTTAAGCGACTGATGCCTCGCCCGCCGCGCGACGATTCTGCTCCGCCAGCACTTCCCCAGCCCAGTCTGGGTTGCGATGACACGCTCCCGCCATCTGAGCATCGTGGCAATAGTATTCGTTGTCTGCGAGTTCGCCTTTCTTGGCGCGTCGCACTGCTTCTTTTGCGATTGGTTCCAAAACGACAGGCCACCCGCTTCGCACGTAATACGGGACAAGAAGGCGTGGATCTAGTTCGGGAACACTGTCACCCTTATCCGCTGTTGTGCAGATTTCTGTTCCATGATCGGTGGCCTCATCTGGATGCAGGCCCATGTAAAGGAACGCAATCGAGTACCACGCTTTCTTGAATTCTTCCACTGGAAGCCGACGCAACTCTTTGGGCGACAGATCGAGAAAAGGCGTCAACCACTCAGCGGCCATCGCGTCAGTGTCAGGAAGCGGTGATAGATCGAATTGGAGTTCATTCGATGACATGGCAGACTCCTTTAGGAATTTGACGATGGCCTTGCCAACAGCTTGCCCAATCAGCGGTGGGACGGCATTGCCAATGACTCGAAACTGGTGGGTTCTGGCGATGGGGAATTGGAACCAGTCGGGAAAACTCTGGATGCGGGCGGCCTCGCGCGGGGTCAGCGAACGATTCTGAGTCGGGTGAATGAACATCAGGCCATCTTTGCTGAGGTGAGCCACGATGGTGCTGCACAGCTCCGCTCGGCTCTGTCTTGTGTAGCGGTCGGTGAACGATCCCCGGTCGTAGGGAAACTCCAGTTCTTCACCCCGATCAATCGCCTGCTTTGCGGTCTCACCTTCCTTGAGCTTGGCAAAGTCTCGTAGATCGCGCTCGCTGTGCGGGCGGGCGACATGCGCTGTGAGTTGCTTCGACTTCCTGATTTCGATCGCTTCGTTACGGTACTGCTCCCCGAGTAGTGATTGCTTCTTGCGCAGTGGGCTGGGCTGTTTGTATTCGCAGGGATCGGTGCCGCCCCCCGCCTTCAATGATGGCAGATCCATGATGGCGTGACCCAAAGCGACGCCTTCCAGTTTCACGACGGGCACGATCAGCCCACGTCGAAAACAACCCGGATGGTCGATTCGCGTCCCGATGATGAGCTGTCGGCGTCTCTTCTGAGGCACTCCGAATGTCGTGGCTTCAACGACTTCCCCGTGGACGCGATAGCCAAGCCTGCGAGCACTCACTTTGACATCAAGAAAATGGCGGCCGCCATCGGCGGAACGGATGCCCAGCACGTTCTCCATCACGAACAGTTTCGGTTGGAAGTGTTCGACGTACTCGAAGTACTGCTGATAGAGAGTGCGGCGCGGATCGTGAATCAGCCGCTCGCCGTTGTTCGCACCGTCGCGCTGACGGACTTGGCTGAAACCCTGACAGGGCGGTCCCCCGGCGATCACGTCCACCCGGTTCGTCCCAATGAGCTTCGCCAAGTCGGCGGGAGCGAACTTCGTCAGGTCTTCACAGAGAACATGCGGGACATGCTCACCCAAGTTCGCGCGATAGACCTCAATGGCCTTGGGATCGAAGTCGATGGCGGCGAGTGTTTTGAGTCCCGCCTTATGAAGGCCGAGCGAAAAGCCGCCGCAGCCCGCGAACAAGTCAATACACGTCACCGACTCGTCCATGATGAACCATATTCAACAGTCATGTTGATTGCGGGTCGCTGGCCACGTTCATCGACCCCTTCTGTGGTTCGGGAGTATGCCTGCCCGCTGGTGCAGATTCCAGCGCTCTCGTCCGCGAAACCGTCAAGGTTCGGAGATTTGGTTCATCAGCCAGCGGCGGGGTAGTCAGGGCAGGAGCGGGGCCTCGCAATACCCCGGTTCGAGGGATGATTGTCATTGGAGCCTCAGCAACAGTGGCCCCTCCCCCCCGGCCCCTCTCCCCGAAGGGGCGAGGGGGGAAGAAAGTGGCTCTGTCCGAGGCGGACCACCTATGAGCGACTGCATTCGGCCAAGTCGGTGGTGGGCCGGTTGGTCATGCTCAAAGCCAGCAGCCCGGCATCGGGGGGATGCCGGGCTGCTGGAAGTCTCTTGTACACCGCGACCGATTCAGCGGTCAGGGAGTTTACTTGGAGGCCAACGCAGCCTGGGCGGCGGCCAGTTTGGCGACGGGGACTCGGCGGGGGGAGCAGCTCACGTAGCTGAGGCCGATTTCGTGGCAGAACATGACGGAGGCGGGGTCGCCGCCGTGCTCGCCGCAGATGCCGATCTTGAGGTCCGGGTTGGACGAGCGGCCCCGTTCGACGCCGATTCGCATGATGTCGCCGACGCCTTCCTGATCGATCGTTTGGAATGGGTCGTTCGCGATGATGTCGTGCTCGCGGTAGAAGCCGATGAACGGACCGTAGTCGTCGCGGCTGATGGCCAGCGTCGTTTGAGTCAGGTCGTTGGTGCCGAAGCTGAAGAATTCGGCGGCCGTGGCGATCTGATCGGCGCGGACGGCGGCGCGCGGGACTTCGATCATCGTGCCGACGAGGTATTCCACCGTGGTGCCGGTTTCGCTGAAGACCAGATCGGCCGCCGCGCGGATGATCTTTTCCTGGTGCTTGAACTCGGCCAGGAAGCCGGCGAGCGGCACC
>JANODP010000265.1:0-45212 GCA_031412755.1 Schlesneria sp.
GGTCCCGTCTCCCGCCCGTCTTCTGGGGGTGAGGGTTAGGTGAGGGGGGATTCGTTTCAGCTAGGCAGCAACCGGACTCATCGTGACCAAGCTCGTGCGGGATTCATTCACCATTTTTCAATGCTTCTCGGCCGTTCCGCCCCCTCACCCTAACCCTCCCCCCCGAAGACGGGGGAGAGGGGATCGGAAGAGAACTACCAATGGACGACTGCACCCTCGGCCCACTGGGGCCGCCACAAACCGAACGAAACGCGTTGCGTTTCGGCATCACGCCGGACCAACCCGCATGTGGCCGTCAACCGCGAAGCTGTTTTTGTGCCGCTCGGCAGTTGCGAGTTGCGTGCTCCCCCCGCTGGCTATCATTCTCACACGAGTTGTTGCCGTAGCGTGGTGAACCTCCGTCTCATACTCCTGATTCGGCAATTGGCTTCGTCCGTCCCAAGGATTCGCACCGATGTCCTTCAATCCGCTGTCATTCTTCCGGCGCACCCGCGATCCCAAAGCAGCCCCGATGGCGCACATGACGTTCGCTCACACGTCGGTTGGCCGAACGTTCATGCGGACCGGTGCGATGCTGAAGCGGCAGATTTGGATCTGGCCGATCCTGGGCGTGATCGTGTTGTCGGTGGTGGGATACAGCGTCAGCAGTGCGATTCGCACGACGATGAAAGAGTCGTTTCGGTCTCAATTGCAAACGTTGCTGAGCGTGGAAACGGCGATGCTGGAGACCTGGCTGCGCGTGCAGTCCGCCGGTGCGGAGACTCAGGCGAACAACCGGCAGGTGCGCGAGGCCGTGGAAAAACTGATCGCGGCCTCGGAAGGGGCCGCGACCGAGCCGCCGGTCAAATCACAGTCGGAATTGATCGCCCAACTGACGAAAGACCTCAGCCCCGGCATGGTCTCGCACGATTTCGTCGGTTACTTCGTGGCCGATCGTCAGATGAAGATTCTGGCAACCTCCAACCCGGAACTCCTGGGACTCACCATCGCGGAACACGAAAGCTTCCTGACGCGTGCCCTGGACGGAACGACGACCGTCAGCGCACCCTATCCCAGCAACGCAATGATGAAGGATGAGTTGGGTCGAATGCGGACCGGTGTCCCGACGATGTTCGTGTGCGCACCGATCCGCGACAACGGTTTTCAGATCATCGGTGCCCTGGCCCTGCGCATTCGTCCCGAGCGGGAGTTCACCCGCATCCTGCAACTCGGCCGCATCGGAGAATCGGGTGAGACCTATGCCTTCGACAAGAAGGGACTCATGGTCTCCAACAGCCGGTTCGATAAAGACTTGATATTGCTCGGCCTGCTGCCTGACACGGAAGGTGCGACGTCGATCCTGAACCTGGGTCTGCGAGATCCCGGCGGCAACATGATGGAAGGGTTCCGGCCCAGGGTTCGTCGGGCGGAACTGCCGCTGACCAAGATGGCGGGCAAGGCCACCGCGGGCGAATCGGGCGTCGATGTCGAAGGCTATCCCGACTATCGCGGCGTCCCCGTCGTCGGAGCCTGGACGTGGTTGCCCAAGTATGAAATGGGCGTCGTCACCGAGGTCGATTATGCCGAAGCCTTCCGCCCGCTGATGATCGTCCAGTGGATGTTCACCGGCATCTACACCCTGCTGGCGATCAGTTCCGTGGCGATCTTCATCTTCACGCTGATCGTGGCCAGGATGAGGCGCGAGGCCCAGAAGGCCGCCATCGAATCCAAGCAGTTGGGGCAGTACGTGCTCGACAAGAAACTCGGAGCCGGCGCGATGGGTGTCGTCTACAAGGGCCATCACGCCATGCTCAGGCGGCCGACGGCGATCAAGATGCTTAACGTCGATCTCGTCAACGAAGCCTCGATCCAGCGGTTCGAGCGGGAAGTCCAGATCACCAGCCAGTTGAACCACCCCAACACGGTCGCCATCTACGATTACGGCCGCACTCCCGAGGGTGTCTTTTATTACGCGATGGAGTATCTCGACGGCATCGACCTGCAACAGTTGGTCGATCGCTACGGAGCCCAGCCGGAAGCCCGCGTCATCAAGATCCTCACGCAGATGTGCGGATCGCTGTACGAGGCTCACTCGCAGGGATTGGTCCATCGCGACATCAAGCCGGCCAACATCATGCTCAACCGTCGCGGCGGAGAACCCGATCTGGTGAAGGTGCTGGACTTCGGGCTGGTCAAGGCGATCGACGACCAGAAGCAGGCGAGTGCTTCGACAAACGGCATGACAGGCACGCCGTTGTACATGTCGCCCGAGGCGATTCAATTTCCGCTGTCGGTCGATGCGCGCAGCGACATCTATGCGGTGGGGGCCGTCGGCTACTTCCTGTTGACCGGCCAACCGGTCTTCTCCGCTCAATCGCTGGTGGAGCTCTGCCGGCAGCACGTCACGCAGGTTCCCGAGGCTCCCTCGACCAAGCTTGGCCGGCCGGTCTCATCCGCATTGGAGGACGCCCTCATGGCCTGCCTCGAAAAGAGCGGAGCCAAGCGGCCTCAGACCGCCCGCGACCTGGCCATCATGATCGCCAAGGCCCCGACGGCTCACGCCTGGTCGATCGACGAAGCGGATGGCTGGTGGGGACGACACGAACGGAGCCAGGACTCGGCAGCCGCCTCATCCGAAAATGAATCTTCGGGACAGAAGTCCGGCTCCCACCAGTCTGGCGCGACACCGGCGAAGCCGGCAAGCGGCGGCTCTTCAAAACAGTCGGCCACTCCGTATGATCGCACCTATCTCCATAATCCCAACGACGAGTGATTTCCCCTTGGATCTGATCTGACGTTGGCAAAGTGGGACGCATCGGGTTGAGTTCATCGCGGGGCTGGACGATGATTGGTTCGTCCAACATCCGCCCAGTTGAGTCTCACGATCCCTGAGGTGCTGTCTCGATGACATGTTCAACGCACAACCGCTCGCGATGCAATGGCCCGGCACCGACCCGGCGCGAGTTTCTGCGTCTCGGCCTGACAGGCTTCACGGGCCTCACGTTGAGCGACATCCTGCGGCTGCAAGCCGACGCGGCGGAGTCACGGTCGATCACTTCGGCCACCGAACGACCGGCGGTGATCCTCGTCTGGCTGCGCGGGGGAGCAAGTCATCTCGAAACGTTTGACTGCAAGCCGCTCGCCTCATCCGAATTTCGAGGCCCTTATCAACCGATTGCGACCAACGTCCCCGGCATCGAGATTTGTGAGTTGCTGCCGCGTCTGGCGAAGATCGCCGACAAGTACGCGCTGCTGCGGTCGGTGGCTCACACCGGCGGCGGGCATCCGGCGGGATCGCTGCAGGTTCTGGCGGGAGACACGGACCCGCAGGACAAGCTGCTGCCCGTCCTGCCCGATTGGATGACTGTCGCCAGCCATTTCCTCGCCGATCCGAAACGCAGCATTCCGAACTACGTCGCCGTGAACCCGGTCGACAACTACGACAACTTCACCATCGCCGGGCCAACATATCTCGGGCCGTCGCGCGAGGCGTTCAAGGTCGTGGGCGATCCGAGTGCGCCGCAGTTCCGCGTCCCCAACGTCGGCCTCGCGGATGAGAAGCAACTCGATGTGCTCAACGCCCGCGCGTCGCTGAAGAGCAGCCTCGATCGTCTGCTGCGCAGCGTCGATCAGTCGGGCGTGATGGAGGCGGTCGATCGCTTCGATCAACAGGCCCTCAACCTGCTGACCAGCCCCGCCTCGCGAACGGCCTTCGATCTGTCGCTCGAACCCGACGCCCTGCGAGACCGCTACGGTCGCAACCCGTGGGGCCAGCAGTGCCTGATGGCCCGTCGTCTCGTCGAGGCGGGCGTCGACATCGTGGCCACCGAGTTCGACGGCCCGATGTGTGGTCGCGTCCAGAACTGGGACGATCACGCGGTGAACCAGCATGTCTTCGATGCCCTGAAGTTCCGCCTGCCGACTCTGGATCAAGCGGTCTCGGCGTTGATCGAGGATGTCTATGCGAGGGGTCTCGACCGCCGAGTCCTCGTGATCGTGACGGGCGAGTTCGGCCGCACCCCGCGCATCAGCTACGTCGCCAGCAGCGGCGAGGGAGTCGCGAGTGCCCCGGCCGGCACGGTGCAACCCGGCCGCGATCACTGGCCGAACGCCAACTCGATGCTCTTCGCGGGCGGAGGCATTCGGACCGGCCAGGTCATCGGAGCCACCGACCCGCGCGGCGAAAACCCGATCTCGCGCCGAGTCGGCCCCGCCGACTTCCTCGCCACGATCTATCGCCACCTCGGCATCGACTACAAGCACGCCTCGATCCCGAACTTCGCCGGCCGCCCCGTGATGATCGTCGAAAACGGCGACGCGATCCCGGAACTGGTACGAGCATAATCCGCGCGAGATAGCGCGTTACCGGTCGTCGCACACCACATCGGTTCTTGCCTGCGCGAATAACTGAGTTATCCGGCACGCCGGGGTATCAGGGATATCCGGCGCGCCGGATAACACGCGACCCAACCCAACAGAAGACTCAACACTGTCGTTGACAAACCGTTTTCTGAACGGGATGTTGTGTCGCGTGAAGACCAGACCTGCGTCAGCAGCTTGGCCGAGTTATCCAGCGCGCGGGTCAATTCACTGTTCGGCGATCAACCGCAGAACCGCAATGAACCACAAGTCCTCCCCGCGCTCGATGCGTTGTCGCCATTCGATGCCGTGTCGCGCGCTCGCCTGCGAAAGACAATCGGTTAAGCGTTCGGAGAACAATTGCCTCTGATCATCGTCCGGCGATTTGATCGTCGCTCAACCCATGATCGCGAACACAAAACACAATCACACACTACTGTACAATTGGTGGCACGGGCGAATGAGGTAACGCGATGGGAAGTGTACGACGCCTAATACTCGAAGGGTTTGGCCTGTCTCTCGTAATCCCCTTGGTCGCTGCGCCTGTATGCGGCGTCCCCTGCGGATGGATTTGGGCCGTTCTCGATTCGTTGGGCTTCACCCCAACAAACCCACCAGTGATGGCAACTGCAAGATTTTTGATCGCAGTGTTCGGCTACCCATTCGGTGCATGGCTCCTCATCGGGGCGACATTTGGCGTGATTTATCTTGGATACCTTGCAGTGCTCCTCGCGTACAGAGATAGCGACTCAACTTACGCGGCGAAAACACAGGGCGGGTTAGGTCAGTTATCAACGGTTCGCACGATTGCCGCCCTGCAATTGCTTCTACATGCAGCCATAGCCATTCTGTGTGTAGGTAGCTGCGTCTTTCTCTTTGCCGGGATAAGTTGGCTCATCTACAAGCCCGTGTATTGGGGGTTCTCCAAATTGGTCGTGATGGTCGGTGGCTTTGGAGTGCTAGCGGACGCTTCCGTCTTTGTTTCTCATGTGTTCCTCATTGCAATTGGCCTATCCGTATGCGCATTAGTCGTGAGATTGCGCGAACGGAGAGAAGCAATCCAGTTCAAGGTCGCCCGCCTCACGAAAAGTCAATGAAAACGAATTGCAAGAATCGCCCAACAAGTCGCTCAACCCGAGCGGCGGATCGCGCGTGTTTCGTCTTCCAAGCTTTTTGGCTGCCGCCGGGTTAGCTTGGACGTTCGGCGGCGCAAAAGCGATTTGTCAGCAGAGCCAGAGCGCCTCCGCCACTCAGCCTTGGCATCCGCACTTCACTCCAATTCGTGAATGTCGTTGAACACGCCGCGCGGGATGCAGACGGTCAGTACTGTCAGGTTGCCGACCGCTTTGTGCTTGATGCCGCGCGGGACGTAGACCACCACGCCCTGATGCAGTTCGATCTCGGTGCCGTCGAGCGTCATCGTCCCCTGGCCGTCGATCACGTAGTAGAACTCATCCGTTTGGGCGTGATAGTGCAGCTTGGCGTCGTGGATCTTCACCTGATGCACCTCGGCCGCCGCGAGGTCTTTCTCCTCCACGAGGCACCGGATCTCGCCGCACGTCTCGGCCCACGGAGTCACTTCCGCAGGGTCTCGACGCAGGAAGGTGGCGGGTTGGCTCATGGGTTTCCCTTTCGTGGCGGGTGAGGTCAGGATTCACTCTTATCGAAGCCTGACGCGCAAGCGAAGGGCAACGTCAATCGGTCCTTCGCTTGCGCGTCAGGCTTCGATGAATCATCCGTGTTACGGTTTGACGACTGGTTCCAGCTTCCCCTTGTGTTTCCACAGCCGGTCCTTGAGTTGGGGAAACAACTCCAGCGCGTTGTCGCGGAGAATCTGCCGGCCGATGCGCTGCGCGTGCTCTTCGAGCAGATCGCCCCGTTCGACCTTCTCGGCCAGGACTTCGGCGAGGCAGCGGCGGGTCAGTTCGGTCGAACCGTAAATCCCCTCGCCGTGATTGCAGTCTCCGCCCCAGAGGATGCGGGTCGAGGGCATCTGCTCCAGCCATTCGTGGTACGCGCGCTTGGCCATCGAGTAACTGAGACTCGGCAGCCAGACGCTGTCGATCCAGACGTGAGGCCAATGCCGCAACAGGATCGCTCCGGTCTCGCCGGTCCACGGAAAGCCGCCGTGAAACAGAATGAACTTCGTCTTGGGATGGGCCTCGATCAGATCGAGCAGCAGCAGCGGGTTGGCCCCTTGCAGGCGTCCGTGGCCCGTGTGAAATTGAAATGGCAGCTCAAACTTCGCACTCAGTTCACACAGCCGCCAAATCAAAAAATCTTCAAAGTCCTTGATCTGCTGTGGCGTGAGAGCTGTGCGGCGCTTGCCGAACGCGGCCTCGGCCCGCTCCTTCGGCACGCGGTCAAACGTCAGCGTTCGCTGGTACGCGAGCGTGTTCTTCAGGCAGACCGCTCCCTTGTCCTTCGCCTCCAGAAACATCCGGTCGATCATGGCGAGGTACTCGTCGAACGACGTGACCGGCAGGCCGTGCTTCGAGGCGAACTCGTAGGGACTGTCTTCCGGCTTGTCGAACTCCGACACATGAAACCCGCGCACCAGCGGGTTGACGTTGAACACGAGCACCTCAAACGGATAGGCCGTGGTGAAGGTGTAGCGTCCCCAGTGCGGGTCGTTCAGCATCAGTTCGATGTTCGCCCGCTCGGTGACGACGTGATGGAGCCACTTGCCATCGCGATAGTTCTCGAAAATGCGGCGGTCCAACTCCCGAGCCTGTTCGTCCGCGACGCGGTCAAAGTCCACGCCGTACAAGTCCTGCAAGGCCACGGCCGTGTAGCGGTAAAAGCTGGTCGCTCGCGAGTCGTCCCAATCGTCCTTCGCCTCCTTCCACCAGTCGTCGAAGGCCATCTTCGGCTGCCACGGCGTCAGTCGCCCGACCTGAGTCCAATAACTGTTGCCCCAAATTCCCGCGAGATTCATCCCCTTTCCGGCCGCCGTCTCGCGATAGCCCGGCAGTTTCTCGAAGGGCAGCAGGTGGTCGTGAGTGTCAATCGCCGGCACGGCATCCAGCCCGACCTTGATCCGCCGGTAGGCCTCCGTCTCTCGCGTCGCCTGGGCCGACGCGGGGCGGGCGACCGCCAGAAAACCAGCCAAAATCGCCATTACCACCAGAAATTGTGGGGACATGGGGCCGCTCCATTCGCACTCTGAGTTCAATCGGGCATAATGCCGCCCGCCCGCTCCGGCGGCTTGCTGGCTGTCGCCACGAATCTAAGAGGTCTCCCATGCAAAGCAAAGCGACCACTGTTGACCAGTATCTGTCCGAGTTGCCGGAAGACCGCCGGGCCGCCATCGCCGTCGTGCGGCACGTGATCCTCAAAAACCTCGACAAGGACTACGAGGAGGGGATGCAGTACGGCATGATCGGCTACTACGTTCCGCATCGCATCTATCCGGCCGGCTATCACACAGACCCCAAGCAGCCGCTACCGTATGTCTGTCTGGCCTCGCAGAAGGAACACATGTCGCTGTACATGATGCCGGTCTACGGCGAGGGGGTGAATGAAAAATGGTTCCGCGACGAATGGGCCAAGACCGGCAAGAAGCTCGACATGGGCAAGTCCTGCATCCGCTTCAAGCATCTCGAAGACCTCGCCCTCAGCGTGATCGGCGAAGCGGTTCGCCGATCCCCCGTCACGAAGCACATCGAGTACTACGAGTCGGTCATCAAGAACTCACGCAAGAAGACCTCGACGCAAATACCCGCCAAGCCCGCCGAGAAACAGGCGGGCAAGGCGGCCTCCCACGGCAAAGCCAAGGCCAATTCTGCCAAGGCTTCGGCAACCAAACCCGCCAAAGGCAAGACGGTCGCCGCCAAGTCCACCGCCGGCAAGACCACCAAGACATCCAAGCCGGTTGCCGCGAAGCAGCCCACCAAGAAGGGGACGACGAAGTCCGTCGCGAAAGTGGTGACGAAGAAAGCGGCTCCCAAGAAGAAAACGAAGAAGCGGTGAAGTCTTGGGCATCGGCCCGTCGTCGCGATTGAGTGCCACAACGCCGTTCCTCAGAGACCTGGCCGATGCTCTCCACCGCCGAATTGAGATCGCGGATTGATCGCGTCCCTCGCACACCGCTCGCCCATCTGCCGACGCCGCTGGAGTTGCTGCCTCGATTCAGCCAGGCGGTCAGTCCGAACGGGCCGCGAATCTGGATCAAGCGCGACGACTGCACGGGGCTGCTCTTCGGCGGCAACAAGGCGCGGCACAATGAGTTCCTGATCGCCGATGCCCTCGCCAAGGGAGCCGACCTCGTGGTCTGGGGTGCCGGTGTGCAGAGCAACAACTGCCGGCAAACGGCCGCCGCGTGCGCGAAAGTGGGACTCGACATCCATCTCGTCCTCGGGCGAGGCCGGCCCGCGAATGGACCGGACGTCGTGCAGGGCAACCTGCTGCTCGACCAGATCGTCGGCGCGAGCTTTGAAATCGTCGAAGACCCCGTCGGCCCGGCCCTCGACCAAAAGATCGCCGCCGTCGCCGAACGGTTTCGCGCGACCGGCCGCCGAGTCTATCTGTGGGATCGTCCCGTCGTGCTGCCGCTCGCGGCGTTGAGCTACGCGATCTGCCTCGCCGAAATCGTCGAGCAATCCGCCACGAACGACTTCGCGCCGGCCGCCGTCTACGTTTCCTCGGCCGGTTCCACGGGAGCGGGCGTCGCGTTCGGAGCTAAAGCGCTCGGCTGCTCCTTCCCCGTGAAGAGCATCGCCCCGATGACATGGCCGTGGGACAGCCGGGAAGAAATGTCAGCCACCGCCAACCGCGCGGCCGAACTCGCGGGAATCGACACGCGCCTGACGCCCGCGGACATCCTGTTCGTCGAAGACTATCTCGGCCCCGGCTACGGCAAACCCTCCGACGCGGGCCTCGAAGCGCTGACGCTCCTCGCGCGCACCGAAGGAATCCTCGTCGAGCCGGTCTACACGGCCAAGACACTGGCCGGCCTGATCGACCACATCCGCCGCGGCCAATTCCGCCCGGAGGACAACGTCGTCTTCCTGCACACCGGCGGCACCCCCGCCATCTTCGCAGAGGCCGAGATGCTCTCCCAACGAATCCCACGCAAGACGCTGTGACAAACTGCCACCCAGTCGCATCGGTCCTGGCCTGCACGGATATCAGAGTTAGGCTGCATGCGGGCTATCACGTTACGTCGTGCCACAGAGGATTCAACGCAGTCGTTGACAAACTGTTTTGCGCACGGCATGTTGCGCCGCGTAAAGCAACGACCCGCACGAACTGCTTGGCCGAGTTAGCCAGTGTGCAGGTCAATTCACTGTTATGCAGTAATGGGTACACACGATGATTGTTGAACTGTTCGACAAGCTGATCGACCGGTGCATTCAATTGCGTAAAGTGCGAGAGAACAACAACGGAAAGTTCCTCGCCAACCACGTGGACCCCGTGATGGATTCGTTTCAGGTCGTCCACCAGACATACATCGATACCTTTCAATCGCTACGTGGAGCCATCAAGAACGGTCAACCCGACACATGTCATGTGCAACTGCGTGAACAACTTGAATCGGATAGTCTCTGGAGTCTTGGCGAACGCGTCCGACTACATCGATCTGTGGCGACCTTGACCGACAAACGCGCCGTCCCTTTGGCAACGGCCATTAGCGAGTACATGCACCTGTGGGCCATTCCCGATGAGCACTACAGATGGAACGGCGTTCGTTACAGCGTCATTGAACGAACGCTCCGCACATCACTTTACTTTCCCCAGCCTGACGATGTCGCGCATCGCGAGCATCAACTCGGCGTAGTCGACAGTGTCGTGGCAGACCTTCAGGAAAATACGGCGGTGTTCGTTCTGAATATGATACGTTACGGGCGCTGCTCGCGACTGCATAACAAGCGGCGGGGTGGCGGGGTGGCCGGGTCGGAAGGCTTTGCGGAAGGCCCGGAATCCTTGACGTGACCTTGCCAGCCGTAATGGGGACCGTACGATTTGCTCCCGTTCCCGCCACCCAGCCGATTGAAGGTCCGGGACGACGACGCAGCGCAAACGGATTTTTACTTTCGCCTAAGAGGAACAAAACAAATGAGCGTGCCTACGACAGTGATCGGTGAGGTTTATCAGCGACTGATTCACATCAAGACGCTATCCACTGCACTTTAGGCGAACTTTGATTGCATGCGTGGGGCGATTGGGGTTTGAAGAACCTTGGCTCTCGGCGATGTTGTGCGTTGTTCAGACAACACTTCATCGGGAGAGCCAAGGATGGCTCAACGTAAACGACGGTCGTCGCAACCGCAACCGCGGCACAAGAAGTCTCAGCCATCGCGGCATGACAAGCGGCGGCGGCTCGGACAGGCCAATCCTGATCGGCGGCACACCTCGCGGGCCAGGTTTCCGCTGGTCGGTGGGTTGGCGGCGGCGGTGGCGAAGATGGCCGGGGCGCTCGATCGGCGGATGAGTTTCCGGCTGGCGATCATCGTGGCGGGGATGTTGCTTGCGGACGATCGGCGGACGGCCAGTTCGTGGTTCGTCGCGGCGGGAGTGCTCGATGATTGGGATCGGTTTTACGACGCGCTGATCAGCATTGGTCGGCAATCGCGGGACGTGTCGGAGGTGGTGTTGCGGCTCGTGATCGAGAAGCTCGATCCGGGGTCGGGCGGGCGGATCACGCTGGCCATCGACGACACGCCGGAGAAGCGTTACGGGAAACATGTCGAAGGGGCCGGCGTGCATCACGATCCCACGCCGGGTCCGGCCGGGGGCGAGTTTTGCTACGGGCACAATTGGGTCACGCTGGCGTGGTTGGCGAAGCATCCGCGGTGGGGCGTGATCGCATTGTCGCTGCGTTCGTTGCTGTCTGTTCGCGAAGTCGACGTGCCGCAACTCGACGCGAAACGGGGCTGGGAATTCGCAACGAAGCATCAGCTCGCGGCGCAGTTGGTGACCTGGTTCGTGGCGACGCTGCGGTCGTGGAAGTTGGGGCGCACCGTGTGGATCGTCGTCGATGGGGCTTACGCGGCGCGGCCGTTTCTCGACGCGGTGTTGGCGGAAGGAGCGGTCGTCGTCAGCCGGCTCCGCAAGGACGCGGCACTGTTCGACCTGCCGCCGGCGCGCACACCCGGCCAACGCGGCCGACCACGCCAGTACGGCGCGAAGCTCAGCCTGGCCTGGCGAGCCGCGCATCCCGGCGGCTGGCAGTCGATCACGTATCACTGTCGCGGCGTCGAAGTGACTCGCGAATACAAGACGTTCCTGGCGATGTCGCATCTCACCGACAAACCGATCCGCGTCGTGCTGGTGCGGTTCGACGATGGCGGCTGGGTTCCGTATTTCTGCACCGACCCGAACGCCACCGTCCGCGACATCCTGGAAGCGGCCGCCGACCGCTGGGCCATCGAGGAACACTTCCACGACGTGAAAGAGATCTGGGGCGCGGGCCAACAGCAAGTCCGCAACGTCTGGTCGAACATCGGCTGCTGGCATCTGAACCAGTGGCTGCACACGCTGGTGGAATTGGCCTCGTGGGACGAACCGGCGGCGACGCTGGTGAACCGCACCGCCCGCCCATGGGACAATGCCCACCGCCGCCCGTCTCACGCCGACCGCCGCCGCACAATCGCCGTGGAAATGCTGCGTACCGAATTTCCCTCAGCTCCACCCGCAACCCCCGAAACGAACAAATACCTCGCCCTCGTCGAATCCCTCATCACACTCTGCACATGACCAACGCAGATCGCCTAGAGTGCAGTATCCAAAGAAGTGGAAGATATCCCTAACTTCGGACCCGACATTTGGACAATGCGCGAGGGAGACAAGAAGTGTCAACAAATCCGCCAACATGCGGAATGGATACATGCTCAATTGAACAAGCACATCGGTTCTGGTGATGCATGACGACGCGTTCCTTGGCCAGTCCGAGGAAAAGCCGAACCAGAAAATCCAGCCGACCGGAAACCGACCTGTCAGGCTCAAGCGTGATGGATGGTCGTCAGCCGGACGATTACCGGCAGTTGATTCTTGGCGTTCGACAGCCGTGGAGCCGCTCGGAAACCAGTATTCGAGGTTTTAGGAGGCGCCCATGATTCGCGGGATGCATGCCATGTTCTACTCGTCCAAGGCGGACGAGTTGCGGGCGTTTCTCAGGGACAAGCTGTTGCTCTCGGGGACGGACGTCGGGGGCGGATGGTTGATCTTCGATGCGCCCGAGGCGGATCTCGGAGTCCATCCCACGGAGGGTGGCGAGCCTCCCTCGGGGACGGCGGATATCTCGTTCTACTGTGACAACATCGAAGAGACGGTCAGCGATCTCCAGAGTCGGGGTGTCGAGTTCACGCAACCGGTCGAAGATCACGGCTACGGATTCGTCACCTACTTCAAGGTGCCCGGCGACTTCAAGGTGCAGCTCTATCAGCCCAAGTACGCCAAGTAGACGGCATCGGTGCGCGTGGCCGCGGTGGGGTTGTCGGACCGCGATGTAGGATGGGCACTCTTGCCCGTCCGGTTTGAAGGCGGAAAGCCGGACGGGCAAGAGTGCCCATCCTACGGGTCCATTTTTCCTGCCGCTCGCCAAACGGCATTGCTCACGTGGCCACGATCACTTCGGCGGTCCGGTGGACATCCAACTTCCCAACACGTAGCTTGCTCGGGGATCAATCCTCCGGCCGTGGTATCCACCCCACCAGTTCGTTTGCCAGACACATTTCCCTCGTCGAAAGGACTGTGACCTCCATGCGTTTCCCGGTTGTTCACCTTGCCATCGCGTTCTGCCTCGTTCTGTCGATTGCCAATTCCTACGCCCAGGATTTGAAGAAGGGCGTGACGGATCTGGCTCACGTCGATGCCGACTTTCACATTCAGGGCGAGTACTCGGGAAACGTGACGCATGCGGATGGCTGGTGCCGCGCGGTGGGACTGCAAGTTGTGGCGCTGGGGGAGGGGAAGTTCGACGCGCTCTGGTATTCGGGTGGTCTGCCGGGGAATGGCTACGACGGCTCGACGCGACTCAAGCTGAGTGGCCAGCGGGCGGGTGACAAGGTTGCGCTGGCCGGTGAGGGGCAGTCGATCGAGTTGCAGCAGGGATACACCGCGACGGTGAAGAACTCGGCGGGAGGCGTCGTTGGTTACCTGTCGCCGATGCACCGCTACAGCCTCACCGCCGGAGCCGCACCTCCCGCGAACGCCATTGTGCTGTTCGACGGGAAGAACACGGACCGGCTGAAGAACGCGAAGGTCACGCCAGACGGATTGCTGGAGATCGGGTGCGAGACGAAAGACCCGGTGCAGAACTTCACGCTGCACGCCGAATTCCGCACCCCCTACATGCCCTTCGCGCGGGGACAGGCTCGCGGCAACAGCGGCTTCTATCTGCAGAAGCGTTACGAGGTGCAGGTGCTCGATTCGTTCGGCCTCGAACTGCAATTCAACGACTGCGCGTCGCTCTACCGGTTCAAGGCCCCCGACCTGAACATGAGCTTTCCGCCGCTGAGCTGGCAGACGTACGACATCGACTTCACCGCACCGAAGTTCGACGCCGACGGCAAGCGAACCGCCAAAGGCCGCATCACGGTCCGACACAACGGCATCGTCGTTCACAACAACGTCGAGCTGGAAAACAAGACGGGAGGTGGCTCGGTCGAGGGACCGACACCGCTGCCGATCCTCTTCCAGAATCACAGCAACCCGGTCCACTTCCGCAACGTCTGGCTGATCGATCGGGACGCCACGCCGACTCACGCCGCGCCGGTTTCTTCGTTCGCCGCGACCGATTGCTGCGGCAGCGCCGTCCCGACGTGCTGCGTCCCCGAAATGAATTGCCGCGGCGTGCGGAACAGGCGCTGGAGGTAGGTTGACGATTCCTCGTCCGACGACCGCTCGCTCAACCGCACGTCAAAGAAAACGGCGGAACCACGGATGGCACAGATTTCACGGATGTCACAGATAAGAAGACCAAGTGAATCAGGCGAAGACCTCAACAAGAAAATGGTGGACAAGAAGATGAAAGCCAGGTCCAGATGCATCTTCTCCGATCTTCTTGTCCACCATCTTCTTGTTCCTTTCGATTGCGGCTGACCCGCGCTGGGAAATCCGTGGTCAATCTTTTGTTTCATCGCCTGGTGTCATCGTCAGGCACTGAGATACGGGCGAGACGACAGGGCGTTGCGAACTCGTCGTACGACGCCATTCGCCCGGGAGCCTCATTGATTCGCCTCATGCGACGATGAATCGCAGCGCGAGGTTGGCTTCGGCGAGCAGGGCTTCGTCGCCGATCGACTTCGCGTAGCGATGGACGTTGAGCGTGTGGCCGATCGCGCGGAAGCGTGCCCGGCTGGCGGTGGCCTCGTTGATCTCGCCGTAAGCCGCGAAGAAGCCGCGGCGCGCGGACGGCGGCAGGAACGAGAAGACGAGGGCCAGATCAACGGCCGGTTCGGCGAGACAGACGTCGCCCCAGTCGATGACTCCCGCCAGTTGATCGTCGTCGAGCAACAGATGCCGCGAGTACAGGTCACCGTGAGACAGCACCGCCGGCGCGGGCGTGGCATCGACTGCATCGAGTACGCGCCGCAGCGCGACGGCATCGACACCGGTATCGCAATCGTCCAGCATCTGGTTCGCACGGGGCTGCCACTTGGCGAGGTCGAGCCTCCCAAACGAATCCGGCTCGACACCCAACTCGCCGGTCCGCTGATCGTGCAGAGTTCGCAGGAACTGACCCAACGGCCGAGCCAGCAGGATTCGAGCGGCTTCGTCGAGAAACAGGTCCGACGCGGGACGACCGATCAAACGCCGATAGCCCGCGAATGGCCAGTCGCCCACTTGGCCGAGCCACTGCGGATTTGGAATCGGCACCGGCAACAACGACGCCAGACGCGGCAGGACACTCGATTCCCGTTCGAGCAGTGCGACTGCGATCCTGCGCCGCACGAACCGAAAGACCCACTCGTCGTCGATCAGAAACGCGGCGTTGTCCCACCCGCATCCAAACGGCTCGACGCTCCGGCACGACAGCGCGGGGCACTGCGCGCGAATCACCTCGCGCACCTCGTTACTGCTCCAGTCGCGTTCGGCCTTCCACGGTTCGGTCATGTTGGGTGGTCCGGTTCAGTCGAAGAAACAAGAAAATGTTGGACAAGAAGATGAGGAGTGACGGTGTCGTTGGAAAGCGTTCCGCCTCGTCCGTCTCTGACACCGCCAGAACCGTCGCGGCGATTGAGAACCGTTCTCCGATCTGACACACTGCCCGGCGTCGATGAACCCTGACGCGAGGACGACCTGATGTCGAAACCAGTACTGAACGCCGAGCAGGTCCGCGCGTGGAAAGCGGGACAGGACGCCGCCAACCGCCGGGTGTGGGAGGAGGCGCGGGCCAAGACGATGGATCAGAAGCTCGTCGAACTGGAGCAGTTGTTTGAGTTCGCGCAGACCCTCGGTACGTGGGACCAACTCAAGGCCGATGCCGCGCCGGCTCGGGAACGTTGGGTGAGGCTGCGTCGCGCCTTTGGCTACTGATTCGCGTCCTATCGCAGAACTCACTCCCGCCATCATTCCGCAAATAACCCCGCCGCCAATGACAAGTAGGCAATCCCGACCGCGAAACTAGAATGCTCCTTCAAAAAGTAGACTGACCAACCCGCAATCAACCACTCCTGTGAGACCACTCATGTCGAAGCTCCGTTTGCTCCTGCCGTTGCTCGCGCTGTGCCTGCCTACGAACCTTTGGGCCGTCGAACCGAAGATACTCACCGGGCACACTGATCCGGCTTATGCGGCGGTGTATTCGGCGGACGGGACGAAACTGGTGACGGCTTCGTTCGACAAGACGCTGCGGTTGTGGGATCTCAACTCGGCGACGACGCTGCGGACGATGAGCGGTCATACCGGGCTGGTGTTGTGTGCGGCGCTGTCGAAGGACGGCAGCCGACTCGTCAGCGGGTCGCTCGACAATTCGATCCGGCTGTGGGACGTGCCGGTCTCGAAACCGGTGGTCACTCATCAGCCGCATCAGGGGGGCGCGGCGGTCCTCGCGCTGAACGCCGATGGGACGCAGTGGCTGACCGGCGGCGCGGACAAGGTGCTGCGGATCTGGAACGCGGCGGATCGAGTGCTGGTGAAGGAGATTGGCGGGCTGCCGCACCCGATCGTGAAGGTCGCTTTCCGCGCGGACAAACTGCAAATCGCGGCGGCTGATGCGGCGGGCTTCGTGCGGCTCTTCAACCCGGCCGACGGTGCTCCTCAGGGCGTGTTCGGGGCTCATGCCGTGGAGATCACGAGCCTCAGCTATGCCCCCAACAATGCCTGGGTCATGACGTCGGGAGCCGAAGGTCTCGTTAAGCGCTGGCCGAACGCGGGTACGCCGCAGAAGGTCGCGGCCGGGCACGGTGACGTGATCCGGGCGCTGCGCGTCAGTTCGAACAACGCGATGGTGGCGACCGGTTCGAACGACAAGACGTGCCGGTTGTGGAACAACGCCAACCAGCAGCCGTTGCGGAATCTCGACGGCCACACCGCTGCGGTCACCTCAGTCTGTTTCCAGTTCGACGGTGCGCGGCTGCTGACCGGGTGTGAGGACAAGATCGCCCGCCTCTTCGACGTGAACAATGGGATGCTCATCAAGGCCTACCCCGAGCAGGCCGCCGCGATCACGGCCGTCGCGATTCATCCGAACAATCAGGAAGTCGCCGTTGCCGACGCCAGCGGGGCGATCAAAATCTGGAAGGCCAACGAGGGGACCGAGGTCCGCACGCTGGCCGGTCACGCAGGGGGCACGTTCGCGCTGGCCTACACCCCGAATCAAACTCATCTCATCTCGGGAGGAGCCGACAAAAAGGTCCGCGCCTGGAACGCCGCCGACGGCGCGCAGATTCGCGAACACGATTCGGTCGAGGTCGTGCGAGCGGTCGCCGTCTCGTGGGACAACCTTCGTATCGCAGCGGGCTGCGACGACAAGAACATCCGCGTCTGGAACCTCGCCGACGGGAATCTTTTTGCTACTTACACCGGTCACACGGACAAGATCACGGCGCTGGACTACTGCCGAGACAACCTGAAGCTCGTCTCGTCGAGCGCCGATGGAACGGTGCGAGCCTGGAACCTGCCGCTCGGTCGTCAGACGCATCACTTCATCGCGGCCGGTGGCGGCGCGATCAATGGCGTTGGCTGGTCAACCGACAATCTGAACCTGGTGTTTGCCGGAGCCGACAAGTCGGTCTACTGGGATCTGCACAACATCCAGCTCATTCACGTCGCCGACGAGAAACGGGTCAACGGCCTGTTCGTCCATCTCAACGCGACGCAGCACTTCACCGCGGGCGAGGACGGTGTCGTGAAGTATTGGGACTCGAACGGCGGCACCCTGATTCGAGAATACAAGGGGCACGTCGGGCCGGCCCGCTCGGTGGCCCTCAATCCGAACCAGCAGCAGTTGGCGACGGGGGGCAGCGACAAGAAGCTCAAGCTGTGGAACATCAACGATCCGGCAAAGCCTCAATACGACATCACGACTCCGGCCGAGGTGATGCAGATCGCGTACAGCCCCGACCAGAAGAAGCTGATCGCCGCGGGGAGCGATCACCTGATTCGAGGCTACGATCCGACGCCACCCACTCCCGTCCCGCCGATGCCGCCGTCACAGGAGCCGGCACAAGTGACCGACGGTCATCCGGCCGCGATCACCAGCCTGGTCTTCGCGCCCGACAATCGCACCGCCGCGAGTGCCGCGGCCGACGGCTCGGTCCGCACCTGGACGATCGCCTCCGCCGGCGCGACACTCGTTTTGAACGGCCACCAGTCGCAGGTCTACGGCATCGCGTTTCATCCCACACTGCCGCTCATCGCGTCAGCGTCGAACGACAAGACGGTCAAGATCTGGGACTACGAGAAGAACGCCGCCCTGAGAACCTTCGCCGCGCAGGGGGGAGCGATCTACTCGCTCGCCTTCACGCCCGACGGCAACTTCATCGTCACAGCCGGCGGCGACAAGACGGTTCGAGTTTACAACCAGGCCGATGGGGCCGAGGTCCGCAAATACAACGGTCCCAATGATTCGGTCTACTCGGTCTCGCTCAGCCCCAACGGCCAGCAGGTCGCGGCGGCGGGACTCGACCGCAAAATCTTCGTCTGGAATTTCGGCGACCCCGCGCCGATCAAAACCCTCGTCGGACACAAGGACGACATCTACAAGGTCGAGTTCAACCCGGCTGGCAACCGCCTGCTGACGGTCGGCTACGCGGGCAACATTCACATCTGGGACCCCAACCAGGAGAAGCCACTGTTCAGCCAGAAGCTGCCGACCGTGGTTTACTCCGGCACGTACTCGCCCTCCGGCAAACAGATCACGGTCCTCGCCAATGACGGCAAGATTTATTTGTTGGACCTTCCGCCGGAAGCGCAGTGATGACAAGTCGTCCGATACGTGAGATCAGGCGAGGTGCATGATGGCGGTGGAGCTCCAAGACTTCTCGTGGAAGAGGATGATCGAAGCCGTGGAAGCTGTTCGCGAACGAGCCTGTCGCGCCGCCGCCGCGCTGCAACGCGCTGGGATTCCGTATGCCGTCGCTGGAGGGAACGCGGTTGCCGCCTGGGTGGCGCGCGTGGATCGCGCCGCCGTCCGCAACACTCAGGACGTGGACATCCTCGTCCGTCGCTCCGACTTTGATGCCGTGAAGGTGGCCTTGGAAGCGGTCGGCTTCGTCCATCACAACATCTACGGCGTCGATTGCTTCATCGACGGTCCCGAGGGGAGTCCTCGCGATGCGGTGCATCTCGTCTTCGCCGGCGAGAAGGTCCGTCCGACGTATCCCACTCCCTCGGCCGATGTCAGCGAGGCGGTTCCCGCCGAGGACTATGCGGTGCTCTCGCTGGAGGCACTCGTGCGGATGAAGTTGAATTCGTTTCGCCGCAAGGACCAGGTTCATCTGCTCGACTTGCTCGAGGTTGGCCTGATCGACAGCTCATGGCTGCCGCGGTTGCTGCCCGAACATGCCGCGCGTTTGCAGCAGTTGATCGACGACCCCGACGGCTAGATCGCGGTTCTTTTTCACAACGGAGACCCCACCATGAAGCGACGCACGTTCCTGCACACCACGATTGCCACCGGCGGTCTCGCCGCACTGCCGGCCCTGGCATCGGCCGCCGAGGACAAGCCGAAACCTGCTCGACAACTGCTCGAGTTGCGGACGTATCTTCTTCGAGCCGACAAGCAACCGCTGCTCGATGCCTATTTCAGCAAGGCGCTGATCCCGGCTCTGAACCGGTTGGGAGTGAAGTCGGTGGGAGCCTATTCCGAAACACCCGCTCCGCAGACACCTCCCTTGCCAACGCCGGTCGCGTTTCTGCTGATCCCCTATCACAGTGTGGAGCAGATGGCGGCGGTGACGGCTGGCCTGTGGTCCGACCCCGTCTACCAGCAGGCCGCCGCCGAGTATCTGTCGGTCCCGGCCACCGATTCCGTTTACGAGCGGGTAGAAAGTTCGCTGTTCGCGGCGATCGAGGGGATGCCGCAACTGGCGGCTCCGACCGGCAAGCCGACGCTGTTCAACCTGCGCATCTACGAAAGCCACAACGAGGCGGCGGCCAGGAAGAAGATCGAGATGTTCAACCAGGGCGAGCTGTCGATTTTCCGTCGAGTCGGCCTGACCCCGGTCTTCTTCGGCGAGGCCCTCGTCGGCGCGAGACTGCCGAACCTCACCTATCTGCTGGCGTTCGCCGACGAAGCCGCGCGCACCGCCGCCTGGAACACGTTCCGCAACGACGCCGAATGGAAGGCCCTGCGAGCCATCCCCGAATACGAAGACAAACGCATCGTCTCCAAGATCACCAACAAACTGCTCGTCCCCGCCGAGTACTCGCAGATTTGAGAGCCGGCCGTTGGTGTCGGGGCTAACTGTCGAGCAGCTTCTTTGTGGCGAGCAGTTCGCGCGTGAAGCCTTCGACGATGTTGGGGGCTCCGCCGCCGGGGAGGACTTCCCAGGTGTAGGTTTCGACTTCGAGATGCGGGGCGTAGTGGAGTTCGGGGAGCGTGGCGAGGGCCTGCTTCAACTCGCCGCGCGTGGTGCCGAGCGGGCCGAGGTGTTCGGCATCGACGGGGACGTGGAAGTGGACGCGCCACAGCGGTGCGTCGCGGAACTCGGGGGCGGGCGCCGAGGTGAGCTGCTCGTTGAGATCGACCTGCTTCACGATTTGGCCGGTCGTGGTCCTCGCGAAGGTCTGGTGCAGGTAACGCGGTTCGACGTAGCGGGCCAGCGCCGCGCGAACCGCCTCGTCGCGGCCGGGGTGGGCGGCTTCGATCGCGCAGGTGATATGAACCTTGTTGATGCGGATGTCGGCGGCGGCGAGGGACCGGATCGAGGCGGGAACGTCTTCAAACTCGACCGCCTGATGGCAGACGTCGTAGCAGACGCCGAGATGGGTCCGGACGACATCGAGCGCCCGCACGTCGGCTGCTCGTGTCCGAAGTCGCTCGAAGAATTGCAGTGTTTCGTCGGTGGTCTCGATCACGCAGAACGGTTCGGGTTCGATGGCGAGGCGGATCAGCCGGCCGGTGTCGTGATGCAGCCGGTCCAATTGCCGGGCCAGTTCGATGAGTTGGTCCGCGCAGCGATCGGCGAAGTCGGTGGGATGCTCGAACGGCTTGAAGCCAAGTGGCACCGTCGAGATGCTCCCCTCGACCCCTTCCGTCCCTTCCGGCAACAGTGCCGCCAGCACGCGCGCGCACGCCAGCGTGTAGTCGAGCCGGTTCGGCTGCGTCCAGTCGGGGAGATAGACGTTCTCTTTGACTCGCGCCGAATGAAAGTCTCCGTAGGGGAAGGCGTTCAGCGTGTAGCACGTCAGTCCACGCGATCGCAGTCCGTCGGCGAAGCGCTGCACGGCGTCGGGCGTTTGTTCCAGTTCGCGAATGACGGGCGCGGCGAGCCACAGTCCGGCGGCGAGATCGAAACCGTAGTTGGCTTTGATCGGCAGTGTGAAGCGATCCAGACCGGCCTCGACTTCGGCAACCGACTGGCCGGGATGAACGTTGGTGCAATAGCTGAGCGGCAGGGAACTGATCGTCATGGAGCGCGCTTTTTCGAGTTGTCGAGTCATCGGGAGCAACGGGCCGCCGGTCCAAATTCGTCGTGGAATCGACACGGCTCACCGCGCGAGTATACTGTCGGCCCGTCACGGTCACGACAGACAGGCATTGCGGTGAGAAACCTCTTTCCGCAGACGGTGTTCAATCACCGCGTGAATGGCCTGCGTCGCGTCGACCGGCAGCAGAAGAACGATCCGTCCGTGCCGACCAAGACACCTCCCGAACCGACCGCTGAAGAATCCGGTTACCTGCGTGACCCGGAAGTGCAGCTCATGCTCCGCGCCAAGGAGGGTGACGACGGGGCGTTCACGCAGTTGGTGAAGGCGTATCAGGACCGGTTGACAAACATCTTTTTTCACATGGTCTCCAGCCAGGAGGCGGCCGAGGATCTGGCTCAGGACGTCTTCCTGCGGATCTACCGCGCGCGGCACGGTTACCAGCCGACCGCTCGGTTTTCGACGTGGCTGTTTCGGATCGCGAACAATCTGGCAAGCAACTCGCGCCGGTCGAAGGGCCGCCGCAAGGAAGTGAATCTGGCGGGGAGTGAATCGGGGCCGCTCGGCGTTCGGCCACAGGAGCAACTCGCCATCGACAAGTCGGGGCTGATGCCGAACCGGCAACTGGACAAGCAGGAGTTGCAGGTCGTCGTCCAGCAGGCGATGGAACAACTCAACGAACGCCAGCGACTGGCCGTACTGCTGAACAAGTATGAGGACATGAGCTACGAGGACATTGGCGAGGCGATGGAAATGTCGGCGGCGGCGGTGAAGTCGCTGCTGTCCCGCGCCCGCGAGAATCTGCGGCAGGTGCTGGAGCCGTACATGCAGTTGGGGAGGGAAGCCAAATAAGTCATTGGTCATTAGTCCCTGGTCATTAGTCGAAAACAGATGGAGTTGTTTTCTTTACTAATGACTAGTGACAAGTGACTAATGACAAGTGACCATCATGGAAAAGGTACTCAGACTCTCCGCCGATCAACGTGACGATCTGGTGGCCTATCTGGACGGGGAGCTTCCCGACCCGGTGGCCCAGGCGATCGATCAGGTGTTGGCGCGCAGCGAAGTGGCCCGGCATGAGGTCGAGGCCCTCGCGCGGACGTGGGAGATGTTGGACGCGCTTCCCGTTCCGAAAGCCTCGGCCGAGTTCACCGATCGGACGATGACGACGCTCAAGGTGGGCGAGGTTCCGTACGACATCACCGAGCAGCCGTGGTTCGCCCACGTCAAGAAGGGGGCGGTCCTCGCAGTGTGGTTCGCGGTCCTCGGTCTCTCCGGCTGGTTGGGATTCCAGATCACCGCCCGTTGGGTTCCGAACGAACAGGCGCAGATTCTCGAAGATCTGCCGATGCTGCAAAAATTTGATGCGTACCAGGAAGTGCAGAGTTTGGATTTCCTCGAGCAACTCAACAAAGGTGGGGTGTTCAACACGTCCGCCGAGAAAGAGTGAGTCATGTTCGCGCGAAGCCGTGGGTTTGTGCTGTGTTCGATCTGCCTGCTCTCGTCCGGCACGGGATGGGCCACCGATGCGAAGACGCTGGACGATCGTTTCCGTCAGGTCGAGAAGATGTCTCAACTCGAGCGGGAGCGCTTGCAGCGGAACCTGACCGAGTTCAAGAAACTGACACCCGATCAACAGGACTACTACCGCGATCTCCATCACAAGGTGGAACAATCGACGGGCCACCTGTCGAACCTGTTGCAGGAGTATTCGGCCTGGCTGACGACGCTGACGCCGGGCCAGCGCGATGAACTCAACAGAGAGACCAATCCGGCGAAGAAGCTGGACTTGGTACGCCAGTTCAAGGAGCAGCAGGAGTACCGGCCGGAACCGACTCCGAATGAACCGCACGAACCTCCGCTGGGCGACATGCGCAGCTTTCGCCAGCGCATGCCCTGGGGCGGACTCGTGCTGCCCCCTCCAGAACTGGCGGCGGTGATGAAGGTCATCGCGAAAGATGCGGGGCAGGATCGGGAAAAGCCCAACCGGGAGCCGCTTCCGAAGTACTACCGCGAGCTCATCAAGGCGAGCATCGAGAAAACACCGGGAGGTCCGCGAGACTGGCCATCGCCGGACCTGCAACGCGACATCGAACTGGCCCTCAACCGTTCCGAGCTTCGCAACATCGTCAATCGACGCCCGGAAATGAAACGCGAGATGCTGATCCGCGTCATTCTGGGGAGCATCTCGAATCTGTTGTTTGAAGAACTCAAGCCATCGTTCCCCTCCGAAGCGGATTTGCAAAAGGCGTTCGAGTCGCTCGACCGTGAGCAGCAGGAAGCGATTACTCGAATGCCACGCGAGGAAGGCAATCGACAACTCACGATGCTGCATTTCAAAAGCCGGGGTGACGATGTGCCGAAGCGGATCAATGAACTCATGCGTCAGATGGAGCAGATCTCCACGGAGTTGGGGATTCCCCTTCGACCGCCACAGCCGCCGGGTGGTAACGGTCCTCGACCTGGCGGATTTGGCCCCGGCCCGTTCGCGCCTCGCGACCGGATGCCCGAGGGGCCGGAAAGTGGCCGCCCCGGCGATCAGCCCCGCAGGGGGAACGGCCAGGACAAACCGAGACGCAAAGAGAACGAATAGACTCATTCGGCCTGCCCGCCTTGATTGTCAGCGGCCTGCTCACGAAGTTGAATGCATCTCGCGTTCACGAGTCCTGCGATGTCGAACAGTTGCTGGAGTGTCTGATGCGTTGCTCATCCTGGTTGTTGCTGCCCGCTGTCGTGGTGTTCAACGTGAGCTGTTCGCTGGTCTCGATGGCCGATGAACCTGCCGCCACGCTGCGGGGTCTGCCGCTGGTGTTGCGCGACAACTTCGAGTCGGGCGATCCGGCGACCCGGTGGGAGGCCAGCGATCCCGCGGCGTGGAAACTGGTCGAGCAGAACGGCAACAAAGTCTGGAGCCAGTACCGGCACATCGAGACCAAGACGCCGGTCCGCTCGCCGTTCAACCGGTCGGTCGCGAAGGACGTGCTCGTCGGAAGTTGCGTGCTCGACGTGAAGCTGCAATCGACGGCGCGCGATTATCCGCACCGCTCGCTCTGCCTCTTTTTCGGCTATCAGGATCCGGCTCACCTGTACTACGTCCACCTCGGCCAGAAGACCGACGATCACGCGAACCAGATCTTCATCGTGAACAACGAGCCGCGCAAAAAGATTTCGACGAAGACGACCGAGGGAACGAAGTGGGACAATGAATGGCACCACGTTCGGGTGGTACGCGATGTCGAGAGCGGCAAGATCGAGGTCTTTTTCGACGACCTGCAGGAACCGGTCATGACGGCGGTGGACAAGACGTTCACGTGGGGTCAGGTCGGCATCGGTTCGTTCGACGACACAGGCAACTTCGATGACGTGCTGGTCTACGGTACGAAGGTCGCCCGTCCGGCGGCCGATGTGAAATGATGGCAAAAGCAGGATTGAACAAATCCCAAACACGAAGTTCCAAACACCAGACGAATCTCAAATCCCAAGCACGAACGCTCCCAACCCCGAGTCTCTTCCGTTTGAGATTTCCTCCTTTGGGTTTTGAAATTTGTTTGGGATTTGGTTCTTGAGCCTTTGAGATTTGGGATTTCCCCAGCCATGCGTCAGCCGAGTTTCTTCCGCAGTGTGGCTCATGCATGGTCGGGCCTCGTCTACATGTTTTTCACGCAGCGCAACGCCCGCCTGCATCTGATCGGCGCCCTGGCGGCGATTGCCCTGGCGACCTGGCTCCGGATCGATTCCACGCGCTGGGCCATTCTGGTGCTGACCATTGGCGCGGTCTGCGCGGGTGAGACGATCAATACGACGGTCGAAGCGCTGGTCGATCTGCTCTCCCCCGAATGGCACGAGCGGGCGAAGGTGGCCAAGGATGTCTCGGCCGGCGCGGTGTTGCTGCTGGCCATCACGGCCATCGCCGTGGGACTGGTCGTGCTCGGCCCGCCCCTGTGGCTGCGGCTGTTCCCCGCGGGTTGATGGTCGAGGGTTGATGGTTGATGGCAAGAATGAAGACCAAGCAACCAGCTCCTCTGACCATCAACCCTCGACTTCCCCTGCTACGCGTCTGGCTTCCTCTCGCGGAGCGAGAGGGCTACCTTGCTGCGGCCTTGCTCCACCGAATGAAACTGGTGTTGGAAACCGTCCCGTGTCATCCTGGCTTCGAACCCGCACGACGCTGCGACTGCCGATCACGCTGAGCGTCGTCCTGATGACGCTGAACGTGACGTTGATGATTTGCTGGATCGTGCTGCTGGCGCAGGCTTCGGGTTGGGGGGCACTCATTGTTGGCGTGGTGGTTTTCGCGCTGATTCTCGTCGGACTGTCGTTTTATCTGTTTCTGATGATCAAGGAAGTGAGGCTCAACCAGCGTCAGGCCAACTTCGTCGACAGTGTGACCCACGAATTGAAGTCGCCGATCGCATCGCTCAAGCTGTACCTGGAGACGCTCGCCATGCGGCCGGTGTCCGACGAACAGCGGGCGAAGTTTTACCGGGTCATGGACCAGGAGCTCGAACGGCTGGATCACCTGATCACGCAGTTGCTCGAAGTCGGGCGGATCGACGCCATCGGCGAGCAGTCGGACCCCGAGGACATTCTGGTCGACTCGATGCTGCGGCGCTGCGGCGGCGCGGCGTGTGCCCACCACAAGCGGGACGAAAACGAGACGATCGCCTACGAGACTCAACCGGCCGTGTTGCACGCGCGGCCGCTGGTCGTGGAGACCGTCTTCCGCAACCTGATGGACAACGCGATCAAGTACGCGGGCGACCCGCCGCGCGTGGAGGTGAGCGTCCGCGTGACCGAGCGCGGGCGCGTGGTGACCCGCATCGCCGACAACGGCGGCGGCGTGCCGCCCGAGTTGCGCAAGCACATCTTCGGAATGTTCTTTCGCGGCGGGAGCGAGTTGACCCGGCGACAGAAGGGAACCGGGCTGGGGCTGTACATCGTGAACACGCTCGTCCGCCAGATGAAGGGGCGCGTCAGCGTCCACGACCGCTCCGGACAACCGGGCAGTGTGTTCGAGGTCGATTTGCCGGGAAGGAGGGGGGAAGGTTGAAGGTTGAGGGTTGAAGGTTGAAGGTTGAGGGTTGAAGGACGACGGATGACGGACGACGGATACAGCGGGGCGACGCCGAAGAAGTAGTCATGGCGTCTTCCACTGGCTCGGTCTCTGAATTTCTGATCTCTCAACTCTCAACCTTCAACCTTCAACCTTCAACCTTCAACCTTCCAACATCATGCGCATCCTGATCGTGGAAGACGAAGAGGCCCTGGCCAGCGGGTTGAAGTTCAACTTCGAGCAGGAGGGGTACGACGTGTTGCTCGCGCGGGACGGTCCGACGGCGCTGAGGTTGTTTCAGTCGGCGGTGCCCGTCGTCGATCTGGTGATTCTCGACCTGATGCTGCCCGGTATGAGCGGCTATGAAATCTGCAAGGCGATTCGCGTCGTGGACAAACTCGTGCCGGTGCTCGTGCTGAGTGCGCGAACGCTCAGCGAAGACAAGATGCACGCCTTCGACTGCGGCACCGACCAGTACATGACCAAGCCGTTCGCGCTGCCCGAGTTGCTCAACCGCGTCCGCAATCTGCTCGAACGCCACAAGACGCTGCTCCAGGCGACGAACGAAGGGAGCGAGCCATCGGCCGCGCCGCCGAACTTCGACTTCGGACACTTCCGCCTCGATCCCCAGACGTTTGAAGTCATCGTGGGTGACCGGCGACAGAGCCTGACCACGCAGGAGATGCAACTGCTGCGCTATTTCATCGAACATGAGGGGGAGGTTTTGTCGAGGCACCAGATTCTGGATGCGGTCTGGGACCAGAACACCGACGTGACGACGCGCACCATCGACAACTTTGTCCTGCGGCTGCGGAAGTTGATCGAGCCCGACCCCACTCAACCACGCTACATCCTTTCGGTGCGCGGGACCGGCTACCGGTTCGTCAGCGGGCGGAACCACGCGCCGCCGGGCGGGAACCCCAACTCCCCGCCTTCGTCGTCGGACTGAACCGCGACCGCAAAGAACGCCGCAGGCCCGGCACTCCTGCGAGCACCGGGCCTGCGTTACTTAACCTCGCCCGGAACTAGAGAGTCCGCACGAGTCGGTGGCCGCCTTCCGGACAGCCCGTCGACTATCCTCAGGCTTTGCCACCTCGCTGGCGTTTACTACTGTCTGAATTCAAAAAGTCACCTCCCTTTCGTGCTAGAGTTACCGCTTCGGTCGGGCAGCCAGTGCCGACCACCTCGCGCGCTTCCAGTCCGTCGCGTACGTAACCGCGACCCACGAGCACGATCATTCCCGATCTGACCCCGTTCGGCAAGTGGTGACTTCGCGTTGCCCGCAATTTTTCCCGAAGTTGGACACGCGAGGGAATGATTGGTTCGCTCGCCCCGACGACGGCGTTCCGCATGGTGGCGGAACGGTTTGACTGCGGGCCACTCAAACCGTTCACACTTGGGGTGCGGCGGCGTTCGGTTCGCGGCGGAAGCGGCCACGAAGCGTCTCCCAGTCGATGACGAGTTGTCCGCCCGTCGTCTCGTGCTGCTTGCCCCAGTTCATGATGAGGTCCAGGCAGGCATGGTCGATGTACTGGAGGCCATCCAGATCGACACGCAACTCGGCTCCCGAGGGGACTTTTTCCAATTCCGCCGCCAGCATGGGCAGCCGCAGGAACGTAGCGGCTCCCTTCAACTCCAAGAGCGTCGGCTCCGTTTCCGTCCCGACGACCAGCTTCGTTTCCAAGTGCGAGAACGTCAGCAGCAGCTTGAGCGCCGACAGGACGATCCCGACGACGACTCCGGTCAGCAGGTCTTCCACAACGATGACGATGACCGTGACGAAATAGATCGCCACTTCGCCCCAGCCATACTTCTTGAGATCCTTGATCGTCTTGATGTTCACCAGTTTGAAGCCTGTGTAAACCAGAATCGCCGCCAGGCTGGAGGTTGGAATCATCCGCAGCAGCGACGCGAACCCGACCGAGAAGACCAGCAACCAGACTCCGTGCAGGATGGCCGACAGTCGCGTGCGTGCTCCCGCCTGAACATTGGCCGAGCTGCGCACGATGACGCCCGTCATGGGGAGTGCGCTCAGCAGACCGCACAGAATGTTGCCGACTCCCTGTGCGGACAGTTCCCTGTCGTAGTCGGTGCGCGGCCCCGAGTGCATCTGATCGACGGCCGTCGCGCACAGCAGTGTCTCGGCACTGGCGACGACGGCAATCACGAGGCCCGCTCCGAGCAGCACTCGCCACGACTGGTCCTGGAACATCGCCATCGACGGCCACGACACGCCCGCGAACAGATTGTCGGGAACATCGACGAAGACGACCGGCAGGCTGAGCAGGACCGCCAGCGCCGTGACCACCACGATGGCAATCAGCGGGCCGGGGATCAGCTTCAATTTCTTGGGCACAAACTTTTGCCAGAGGAGAATGATCAGAATCGTGAGCAACCCCAGCTTGGCCGCCCAGGCGTGATCCTTGTGCTGGCCGAACAGCTTGGTCAGCGAATCGGACGCCGCCTGCTGTGTCTTTTGAATTGTTTTTGCTTCCGTCTGATCGGCCAGCGCGTCGAGAGCCGCGCGGGCGCGTTGTGTCGCCACTGTCGAAGCCTCTTCCAGTTGAGCCTTCCGTTCGGGGGGCCGCTTTGACGAGTAACCCTGCAACTTCTCCGACAACTGCTCCAACCGGTCGATGATCTGTTGCTGCGACGCGCGCAGCGAAGCGACTTTGTCGGAAGGGAGCGTCGCGGGAGCGTCTGCCGCTTCACCGTGGCCTCCGTGGTCCGACGCTGCGGGCGACGCCTGCTTGGCCAACGCGGATTGTTGCTGACTCACGCCGCGCAGGTCGGCGACGAGTGCCTGCTGCAACCGCCGCTCTTCGAGTGCGGGCAGAGTCGGCAGCGGCAGGCCGTCGAGAATCGATTCCGGAATGGAGGCGATGTTCATCAGGCCGTTCTTCTTGGGCAGGTGGTCCATCATCACATGGAACTGGCTGGAGAAAATCAGCACGCCGATCCCCGCGAGCATTCCGTGAATTACGGCGGGCGAGACGGCTCGAAACCATTGGCCGAGCTTCAGGCTTCCCGCTACAAGCTGGACGGCTCCTGCGATCAGGACCGACGGTCCGAGTGAGGCGTATCCGTAGGCCTGAACCTGCTGGAAGACAATGACCGTCAACCCGGCGGCCGGTCCGCTCACTTGTAGCGGCGACCCGGCGAGCGATCCGACGACGATGCCGCCCACGATTCCCGTGATTAGCCCCGCCGCGACCGGCGCTCCCGACGCGATCGCCACACCCATGCACAACGGCAGCGCGACGAGGAACACCACCACGGCGGCCAGCGCGTCCTTGGCCACCCGCTCTTGCAGGCGCTCGTTGGTTGGAATCGCCGCTGGTGCGGAGGGAGCTGAATCGAGATCGGCCATGTGATTACCTTCTTCTGTTCGGTGAACGTCATCGAGCCAAACGCGCGGGGTCGGGCCTTACGGCTCCCGGCGCGCCTCAGTCTTGTCGTTGTCGTGCTCGTTCAGTTCGTCTTTTTCGTGTTCGTCAGTAGACGGCGTCTCGGACGAGAGGCCCTCGCGGTGATCAAGCAGCTCATGCGCCGCGCGGTAGCGTGAACTGATGCTGTGTTGCGGCAGCAGTCCGCCGATCAGGATGAAGGCGGCCAGCGTGAGCACCGCGAAACGTTCGTGCGGTCCGATGCGCAGCGAGACCGTCGAAACATGCCGCGTCCCCGTGAAGAGTTTGAAGTAGGCCTGCACCACGGCGATCCCGTTGAGAGCCGCCGCGAGGACGACCGCCACGCCCACGTAGGGATAGGTCTCGACGGCCCCATCGACGAGCAGCTCGGCTCCCACAAACCCCACCGTTCCGGGGAAGCCGACACTCGCGAGGCCCGTCAGCAGGAAGCAGACAGCCAGCGTGGGGGCGTGATCGTACAGGCCCTGAAATTCGGTGAGGCTCAACCGGCCGCGACGCGCCTCCAGGGCGCGAAGTGTCAGGCCGAAGCCTCCCAACGACAGCACGACCGAGACCCAGACGCACAGCGCTCCGGTCAGCCCGATGGGGGTCACGACCTCCAATCCGACGAAGACCAGGGCCGAGTGACTGAGGAACAGATAGCAGAAGAACCGTCGGGCATCGCGCTGCACGAGGGCCATTCCGGCGGCGTAGACGGCCGTCACGAGCGAGAGCAGTCCCATGCTGCGCAGGACCCAGTCGGGCGCGATCGGCAGGACGAGCCGCACAGCGGCGTAGGCGGCGGTCAGCGGCGCCGCGAACAGCAGCGCCGTCCCCAGCGTGGCCCGCTCGAACAGGTCCGTCAGCCAACTGTGAAACGGAGCGATCCCGCCGCGAATGAGGATCGCCCCGAGCAACGGCACGATCGCCCACAGGCTGTGAACCCGTCCGTCCCCTTCGATCTCGACTTCCGTCCAACCCAAAATCATCAGGCCCACATACGCGGCCATGTACAACGAGTAGACTCGCGTCGACTGGCCTCGGGATCGCAGTTCGACATACGGCGGAACGGTCCCGGCCGCCAGCAGCGCGATCACCAGCCACGGCTCCCGGCAACTGAACATCGTCAACACGATGGATTCTGAGATCAGCATCGAGGCGAACGAGAACCGCCGCACCTTGGTGCTGAGCGTGGTGAGCGTGGTCAGAAAGTAGAGCAGCGCCACGAGCGGCAGGAGTGGTGCACTGAGCTGGTCGATCACCAGAATCTCGCGACCGACAAGGCGCGACAGCAGGTGCCACGCATCGTCCGCCTGAACCGCGTGCATCTGCTCGAAGTCGAACCATGCCCCGGCGGTGCAGAGCAGCACCAGTCCCGAAAAGCCCAGACACCAGTTGCGGGCACGATGGGGATCGCTCGCTCGACTCACGCTCAGTGCGCCGATCAGCGAGAACAGAATTGAAGCTTCGAGCCACGGCAGATGGAGGTCGGTCACAGCAACTCCTCCAGCGTGGTCGGTGCGGCGTCATCGAGCTTCGCAGGGGAGTTCTCACGCCCCGAGAGGAACTTCGTCCAACGCTGTTCGAGTGCATCGCAGACGTGAAAGAAACGCAGGACAGGAGCCACGAGATAATCCGAAAGACAGGCATCCAGATAGCCGCGCTGCAACGCCAGGCGATACATCCAGAGACTGGCCGTGTCCGAGAATCGTCGTTCCAACAGACTCGTTCGGGTCGGCAGTCGCTCACCGATCGCGTTTTCGAGGACGCGATAATCATGCAGAATTGTCGGAGCGCGCAGAAATTGCAACGTCCTCAGACAGGCATGGCCCAGGATGTGAATGAGGGCGAGGTAGCGCAGGCCGAAGCCGATTTCGGCCACGATGATGCCCACCTGTGTCAGCGACGCGAAGGACAACGCGCACTTGATGTCGGTCTGTACGCGGGCGGCAAACGTTCCGAATACGGCTGTCGAAAGGCCCACCACCACGATGATCACCCGCAATGCGAGCGACTGATCGAGCAATGGGCTGACTCGCAACAACAGGAACGCGCCGAGATGAACGGAGAGCGCGCCGTAGAAGACGGCGCTGGAGGGAGTCGGACCTTCCATCGCTCGCGGCAGCCAGCCCGAAAACGGGACCATCGCCGACTTGCCCATCGCGGCCACCAACAGCAGCAGACCGACCGCCAGACAATGCGGTTCCGTCAACAGTGCTGTTCCCTCGGGCCAGTGCCCGACGCGCACCAGCTTGTCGAAGTCGCCTTCACCCGTCAGATGGTGCAACACGACCGATGCCAGCAGCAGCGCGGCGTCCGACAGTCGATACACGCACCACACCCTCAGGCCGTTCTGCACCGGAGACAATCGCTCGTGATAGAACGCCACCAGCAGTGCCGAGGACAGGCCGACCAGCTCCCAACCGGTGAACAGTGTTTCGATCGTCCCCGCCAGCGAGGTCATCACCATCCCCAGTACGAACAGCGAGTACAACGCGAAGAAACGATTGAAGCCCCGCTCGCGGTGCATGTAACGACTGCAAAACGCCCCGATCGTTCCGCAGAGGGCGAAGGTCAGGATGACGAATGGGACGGATAGCCGATCAAATTCGAATTTGAAGACGAAGTGATAGTGCGGGATATCGACCCACCTCTCGAATGCGATCGGGACATGCCGCGTTCCCGACCCGAGCATCAGTGCGAGAATGGCGACTGATGCCAGCAGGCCGGCGAAGATCGCCACTTCAACGCACCCCACGATCGTCCGTTCGCTGAGCGGACGGTCGCGCAGCAGCGACGACAACCCCAGCACCACGAAGAGCGCGGCGGGAGCGCCGACAACCGTCAGCCCCAGCACTCGAAAGATCAGATCTTGGTCGAACATGGTTACTCGGTGTGATCAGGGCAAGACGAACCAAGCCGGGGCATGTCCGCTGCGATGCAACTCCGCAAAGACATGCATCCAGGCGAACGCGACGAAGAACCAGAACGCATCGAACGAGCCGCGTCGAAACGCGCGGCTTTGAATCTGGTGCTCGCTCGATTCGTGAAAGCGGGCGAATGAGGGGATCAAAACGGGAGTCGTCCGCCGGTAGGCCAGATACGGTTCGCCGTGCAACTCCGTCAGCCGACGGGCTTCCGACCGCACAACGCCGGGGTAATACAGAGCAAATCCGATCAGCACGGCGAGCGGAAACACCATCGTGCAGGAGGCCATCCCCACGCCGATCGCTCCCGTCGCACTGAAGAAATACAAGGGATTCTGACACAGCGAGTAGGGGCCGTCGGTGACCAACTCACTGGTCTTGCGCCCCGCGATGGTCGCCAGGCACCAGCTTCGCCCGATGACACCAACTCCCATGAGCAAGCAGGCCAATGAGAACAGAGTCAGCCCGACCGGACTTTCCTCCTTCCAGGAAGTTCCAACGACGGTTGCTGCCAATAGCCAAAATCCCGTCATGACCGCAGTCACCCGCTTTCTCCAGTTTTCCGCCCACATGTACATTGTCACCTCCTCGGCGGCCTTTCGACTTTGGCGAATCCGCGATGCTCCTGCGGCACGGTCAACTCACGATCTCTGCAAACTCCAGATGTTCTCGCTGGCCACGATACCAGTCGAGCGACGACGCGGCCTTGGGCAAATCGGTGATGTCGGGCCGGTACGGATGAAACTCGCCCTGACGATAGACCAGGATTTCGGAGGACTGCGGATTCAGCAGGGCCAACTGGCTCCAGCCGTTTCGCAAAATCTTTCCGACGAGCGGATCGCGGTCCATGATTTGGCGAATGCCGTCCGGCGTGGTCTCGATGACGAACAGCAGCCGCAGCGGTTCGTGAATCTCGACCCCCTGCCAGGGGAGGCCGGGACGCAGATCGCTGGCGGCACCGTCCATCACGCCCAGCAGCGAGGTCACGTTGTGAGGCAGCTTGGTCCCGCAGCCCCAGCCGGGCGAGTCGATGTACGAGAAAAAGTATTGCAGGTTGATCCCCTCGCAGACCGGCACGACCGGCGCGAGGATGCGGCCGAGGATCGACAGTCGTTCGTCATCCTGTGCCGGATCGTACGACTGCATGAAGCAGCGGCGGTCGAGATACAAACCACGAAGTCGCTCGCGGCGACCGACGAAGCAAACCGCGTTCGTGGCGTTGCCGAACTCGGGCCGCGTCTGGGCCAGATCCTCGGAACGGCCCTCGACGTGCCGATGCGCGTCGAGGAGCGACAGGTTGAGCGGCGCGGAGTGGAACCGGCGGCAGCGTTCGTGCGCGTTCCGCTGACAGGTGATGTCGAGCGTGTCGCGGGCCGCTTCAAAGTCGGCCAGATGCGATTTCGGCAGCAAATCGAGATCGTAGAACGTGAGCTGGTCGCTGCACGTGTTGTGCAGCCCGCCGAGGAACACCGTCTCGGCGGGAATGTTCAAGCCACGGCGAAACAGAATCGACCGGACTCGCGGATCGTTGAGCATCGCGGCCAGAGCGCGGGCGTTTGGTCCGCCCGCGCCTCCCGAACAGGCTCCGCAGTCGTAGGCCGACTTGTGCGGATTGTTCAGGCAGAACGAACCGTGTCCGAAGAAGATGAACAGCCGGGCAAAGCCGGAGGTCAGGCCGATGTCTCTCAACACGCGCTCGCCGATGTTGGCCATCTCTTCGAGGTTGAAGCCGATGTGATTTCCCTCGGGACCGGGCAGAGATTCGGTTCGTTCGAGCCTCAGCCGCGTGATTTGTGGAGCCTCGACAAACTGACCGGCCGATTTGCGAATGCGCGCCGTCAGACGCGGGAACAACACGCGGGCGACCAGCGGAATCGAAGCCAGTACGCCCAGTCCGGCCGTCAGCATGGCACCGCGCGCGATGCTGCGACTGCCGACGTGGACCGAGTGGGAGGCGCTGCCGAGTGCTCGTCGCGTCTTGGCCCGGCGTCGGTCTTCGTCCACGAGCGAGTAGACGACTTCCTCGGTGATCCAGTGCTGCGGCCGGACGACAATCGGACACAGCGTCGAGAAGTGCGCATCGGCCACGCCGCGAAAATAGATCGGGACGTTGAAGAAGCCCGCCGTGCTGAAGGTCTCCGCGTCGGGAGCGACCTCTTCCAAATGACGCCGAAAAGATTCCTCGCGCGTGTCGATGCAGAAGGCGGCCTGAAAGCGGGGCGACGGCACGCGATTCGACTCGCGCTGCGTGTGGACGGAGATCGCGTCGAGAGCCTGCCGGCGAAAGCGGCGTTCAAACGCGAGATGGAACAGCCGGCGACGCTCCAGTCCGGTGAAGCCTTCGATCTCCGCCACGAGCGCCGTCCACTCGGCCTCGGTCAGGCGGTGCAGCTCCGGCGGACTCCAACCAAAAATCTGGGCGAGTTGAAACATGAGCAGCGCCCGGCCTTCGACCGGATTCGCATGGCCGTTGCCGTTCCGCAGCGCGGCGGCTTCTCGCAACCCGGCCAGCGGTCCGTGGTAGCCCATCGACTCGGTGGCGACATGCGCCAGGGCGATGCGTTCCAGCACGAGACGCACAGCCAGGAACTCGATCAGACTTCCCGGTGGGGCCGCGAGTGCCACGCGGTCCGGCCGGACTTCCATCTGCCAGATCATCCCGGCCCAGCCGCGCAGCGCCAGCAAACTGGCCGTGATGAAATCGTCCCGCTCGTCGTCACCGACCCCGAGCAGTTCGAGCGATTCGCGAATCGATTCGAGCGGACCGAGTTTCGCTGCCTCCAACCGCGCGAGTTCCTTGGACAAACCGTGCATCCAGCGATCGGGTGGTCCCGCCGACAGACGGTAGACCTCACAGAAGGCTCGATAGAAACCGTGATCGCGGACGGGCAACTTCCAACCGGCAAACCCCTGATCGGTGAAGGCGGCACAAAAGCGGATCAGGACGTCGTGAACGAGGGCATCGCTGTCGTTGCTCGTGGCCCGCCGCAAGGCCTCGCGATGTCGCAGCACCGGAAGTTTGGGCGTGGCGATCGCGTCGGACTTGGCGGCCAGCGCTCCATCACGACAGACGCGCCAGAGCAGTCGCAATGAAAAGGCCTCCCACGTCGAGGGGGACCACTGTTCGATCGACGACTCACCGAATCGGCGGATCAGATCGTCGTGCAGATGCTGATCGTGAGTTCCGTGCGGTCCGGTTCCCCGGTGTCGGTCGTCGCCACCGTCGCGCAGGTCGCGCATGACCCAGCGTTTGCTCTCGTCGATGACCTTGGCGCGGGCGGCCTGCGGGGCGTCCTCGCGAAAGCGCGTGAGCGCATCGGTTTCGGCCACGAACCACCGCAATTCTTCTACCGGCCCCGTCTGCAACGGGTGCTGCAGCATCATCAACCGGACGTCGAACGGAGTCGTCAACGAGGCGAGCTTCAGATCGGCTCGCCCTGCCAGATCGCGCCGCAACACAATCGACAGGTCTTCGGGCCGGATCCGGCCGCGAGCCATCTTCTCGCGATAGCGATCCTCGGTCAGATAGGGCTGTACGCCAAACAGGTTCGCCCCCTTGAGCAAACCCTCCTCGAACGGCAGGTCTTCGAGCGCCTGCAACGTGTTGAGGAACACGAATGCCGTAATCGGCCCCTGCGAGGGAAGCAACTCGGCGGCGCGCTCGATGACCGTCCTCAGACGATCAAGGTCCGGCAGTGACGTGTCGCCGACAAGCGGCGAACTGGACGAAAGTTGCATGTTCAGTTGCTGCGACGGCGGGGCGTCAATGGAGGGAAGGCTTGGAATCGAAGAACTGGCGGCATTGCGAGGCAGGGCGAATATAGGGCTGAGATCGGACAGGGCCTAGTCGCGACTGACTTACAAGGTCGTCAGCTACGGTTGTTCGCGGAAAAACCCGCGTGGCTCGCTTACAAGTCTGTCACCAGCGGCTTCGGCCGATGCAACTCTTACCGATCCCGGCGGTATCATCCCGAACGGTCTGGTCCGCGATTCCGGAAGGTGTGGTGACGATGCGCATCCTTGTGATTGAAGACGATCCCGTGATTGGCCGGGCGCTGGTGAAGGGCTTTGCCGAAGCCGGGCACGGTTGCGAACTGGTCCAAGACGGCGAAGCGGGAGCGGATGCCGCCAAGTCACAACAGGCGGATGCGATCGTGCTCGACCTGATGCTGCCGAAGTGCAGCGGTCACGAGGTGCTCCGCGATCTGAGAAGCCACGGAGTGATGTGCCCCGTCATCCTGCTGACGGCGATGGGTTCGGTCGATGATCGAATCAACGGGCTGAACGCGGGTGCGGACGATTATCTCGTCAAGCCGTTTGAATTCGCCGAACTGCTGGCGCGGGTCAACGCGGTCGTCCGTCGAACCAGTCATCGTCCCACGCCAATCCTCACCGTGGGTGACGTGACATTGGACCTCACCACGCGCAGAGTCACTCGCGATGGGCGGGATGTCGATCTGACCCCCATCGAATTCAGCATGACCGAGTTGTTGATGCGTTACGCCGGACAGGTCGTCACGCGCAAGATGCTGTGCGAGCACGTCTGGGGCTTCAACTGGGACGGCACGACCAACGTGATCGAGGTCCACGTCAACCGCCTGCGCGGCAAGCTCGACAAGGGTCGAACCGACTCGTTCATTACCACCGTTCGCGGGCGGGGCTACGCCATCGCAGCCGAGGAAACGGTCGGCCACTGATTGCCGGGCGATGCCCGTCTTTCCGATGGTGGGCCGACTCGAAGCCAGGCCGTAGCTCGGACGACGGTGACACGTTTCTGAGCGGGGTGGCGCGAGCCCCTGCATTGGGTCGTGGCCAGCGCGGGTCCGTTGTCGAGTGGCGCGCCATGGACATGAACAGGGCCGGTCTCGTTGCCGAGTCTGGCCCTGGTTCGAGATCACGTTTTGAATTTCGCGGGATCAGTTGGCGGCCTCGATCTGGCCCACCACTTTGTCCTCGCCGCTCTTGAAGATGAACCAGTCGTTGCCCGAGCTGCCTTGCAACTGGTCAATCTCGTCGATCGAGTTGTCATCCACGATGTTGGGCAACAGATTGACACCGGTGGTGCCCGTGCCCGTCCGCAATTTGTTGACGCGAGTTGCGAAGGAAGAAGTGGCGTCGGTCCATTCCTCCAACACGCTGCACCAGAATTCTTCATGCGCGGCCGAACTGCGGCTGTCGTAAGCCGTCAGACCCGCGATGAGGATGTCGTCGCTGGCGTTACCGGTGATTTTGTCCGCACCCTGCCCGCCGACCAGGATGTCTCGGCCGCTGCCGCCGAGCAGGTCGTCGTTGCCGTCACCGCCAAAGAGCAGGTTGCCGCCCGGATTGACATTGCCCGCGTTGAGGCGGTCGTCGCCGGCATCGCCGTACAGCCAGACCGAGTTGGTGATGGCTCCCGCGATTTGGATGTTGTCATTGCCGGCACCGCCCGTGACGATGATCCGCCCACTGGGCTTGGCCACTGTCGCGCTTACGCCGTTCACCGTGACCTTCAGGGTGGAGCTGGTCGCACCCGGCTCGACCACAATCGTGTCGTTCGCGGAGCTGCCCGTGATGAGCAAGGCGGTTCCGCCGTCGCAGCAGGTGTCGGTGACCGTCAGAATGCTGTCGCTCGCTGCCGGGGTGACGACGATGGTGACCGTGGCGGTGTCAGAACCTCCATCACCGTCACTGATCGTGTAGGTGAAACTCTCGGTGCCGGAGAACGTCGTGGCCGGCTGATAGGTGAATGAGCCATTGGCGTTGACCGTCAGCGTGCCATTGGCCGTCGGGATGGCCTGGCCGACGCTGGCCGCGACGCCATTGACGGCGCTGACCGTCAGCGGATCGAGAGCACCGGCCGGATCGCTGTCCGCGATGCCGTCCGTGAGGACGTTGCCAGACACGGACACCGCCTGCGTCGTGGTGTAGTTGTTGCTCGTGGCCTCGGGGGCGACATTCCTGACGGTCAACTCGAACGTGGTTTCCGTTGTCGTTGTCCCGTCGTCCGCCGTGATGGTGACGGTTTGCGATTGGGCCGGCCCGTCGTTGGTGCCGAACGACCAACTCCAGGTGCCGTTGGCGTTCTTCGTGACCAGGCCAACTGAAGCATTCAGTGTGACGTCGTCGCCGGCATCAACATCGCCCCAAGTGCCGGAATTGATGGCAGTCTGACCTTCATCGACTGTCACATGACCTGCATTGGAGACTGTCGGAGCATCGCTGACTGCCGTGACGGCGATCGTCAGTGTGGCGGCGACCGTGCCGCTGTCCGCATCGTTGACCTTGAAGTTGAACGCCGAGCGACCCAAGCCGTTGGCGTTGGTGGCCGGCGTATAGACCAGGTTCGCAATGTTCGCCGCGAGGATCGTCTGATTGACCGTCACGTCCGTACCGCTCAGCTTCAGCGTATCCCCGCTGGCCAGACTGAGGCTGCTGATCGTGATCGACGCCAGGCTGTTCCCTTC
This sequence comes from Schlesneria sp., assembly GCA_031412755.1. GTDB lineage: Bacteria > Planctomycetota > Planctomycetia > Planctomycetales > Planctomycetaceae > Schlesneria. The sequence goes on from JANODP010000265.1 coordinate 39,209, forward strand.
CACGTCCGTGAAGCCGAAGTCACCCACCGCAAACGTGTAGGCCGTGTCTTCGTTTGTCGTCACGCTGCTGGCATTCGCCACCGGCACGTCGTTGACCGCCGTGACGTGGATCATCAGCGTGGCGGCGACCGTACCGCTGTCCGCATCGTTGACCTGGAAGTCGAACGTCGAGCGGCCGGAACCGTTCGCATTGGCGGCTGGCGTGTACATCAGGTTCGCCAGATCCGCCGCGAGGATCGTCATTCCATTCGTGACCGTCACCGCGCCCGAACCCTGGTTCACCGTCAGCGTGTCGCCGCTGGCCAGACTCAGGCCACTGATTGTGATCGACAACAGGCTGTCGGACTCGACATCGGTGAACCCGAAGTCACCCACCGTGAACGTGTAGGCCGTGTCTTCGTTCGTCATCACGCTGCCGGCATTCGCCACCGGCGCATCGTTCACCGCCGTGACGTTGATCGTCAGCGTGGCGGTCACCGTGCCGCTGCCCGCATCATTCACCTTGAAGCTGAACGTCGAGCGCCCTGCCCCGTTCGCATTCGCGGCCGGCGCATAGACGAGGTTCATAATATTCGCCGCGAGGATCGTCTGATTGACCGTCACATCCGTGCCGCTCAGCTTCAGCGTGTCGCCGCTGGCCAGACTCAGGCTGCTGATCGTGATCGACGCCAGGCCGTCCCCTTCCACGTCCGTGAACCCGAAGTCACCCGCCGCGAACGTGTAAGCCGTGTCTTCGTTCGTCGTCACGCTGCCGGCATTCGCGACCGGCGCATCGTTCACCGCCGTGACGTTGATCGTCAGCGAGGCGGCCACCGTGCCGCTGTCCGCATCATTGACCTGGAAGCTGAACGTCGAACGGCCGGAGCCATTGGCGTTGGCGGCCGGCGTATAGATCAGCGACGCGATCTGTGCCGCCGTGATGGTCATCCCGTTCGTGACCGTCACCGCGCCCGAACCCTGGTCAACCGTCAGCGTGTCGCCCACCGCCAGCGTCAGGCCGCTGACCGTGACCGAGACCAGGCCATCGGACTCGACATCGGTGAAGAGGAAGTCCGAGACCGCGAACGTGCGGGGCGTATCCTCGTTCGTCGTCACGCTGCTGGCATTCGCGACCGGCAGGTCGTTGACCGCCGTGACGTGGATCGTCAGGGTGGCGGCCATCGTGCCGCTGTCCGCATCGTTCACCCGGAAATTGAACGTCGAGCGGCCGGAGCCGTTCGCGTTCGCGGCTGGCGAATAGACCAGGTTCGCGATGTTCGCCGTAAGGATCGTCTGATTGACAGTCACGTCCGTGCCGCTGAGCTTCAACGTGTCGCCGCTGGCCAGACCGAGACTGCTGATCGTGATTGACGCCAAGCCGTCACCTTCAACATCTGTGAATCCGAAATCATTCGCCGCGAACGTGTAGGCCGTGTCTTCGTTCGTCGTCACGCTGCCGGCCTGTGCCACCGGCACGTCGTTGACCGGGTTGACGGTGATGTTCACCGTGGCTGTATTCGAGACGCCGCTCAGGCTGTCCACTGCCCGGTACGTAAAGCTGTCCGTACCGTTGAAGTTGGCTGCGGGCGTGTAATTGAAAGAACCGTCGCCATTCAGCGTCAAACTTCCGTTGGTCGGCCCCGTGACCAACACTGCCGTCAATGGATCTCCCTCGACGTTGCTGTCGTTCGAGAGCACTCCCGCCGACACGTGCAAGGCACCGACGACCGCCAGGTCCGATCCGCCAATGACTCCGGCATGGGTCGTCACGGCGATTTGACCGATCGTGGCTCCCTCGGCAATGCCCAGGTCTGAAAGGTCGAGCAGACCGACATGGATGCGGTTCCCCAACGCGTTATTAATTCCCGTGTCCGACACCAGGACGATGACACCGCTGCCAAGACCGCCCATCGTCAAGGCCACGCGAAAATGTTCGAGAACGCTGGGTGTCCCTTCCTCGAAGAACGCCAAATCGGCACCGGGGCCATTGATGACGAAATTGTCCGTGAATCCCACCAGCACGCTGCCGGCCCCGGAGTTGTTGCCGAGTTCGGCGACACCAACGAGATTGGGCCCGATCAGTGCGGCGGACACCGTCGCCGCATTGAAGGGTGTCACGGTTCCTGAAATGGCGAGGACGGTGTCCACAAACGCGTTGTTGTTGAACAGGATTCCTCCGACACTCATCGTCGGCAGGGAGCCACTGAGTGTGTCGTCCTCGTTCATCGAATAGAAATCGTCATTGGCCACCGGCGCGTCGTTCACCGCCGTGACGTTCATCGTCAGCGTGGCCGCCACCGTGCCAGCATCCGCATCATTCACTTTGAAGTTGAATGTCGAGCGGCCGGAGCCGTTCGCATTGGCGGCCGGCGTATAGACCAGGGTCGCGATGTTCGCCGCGGTGATCGTCTGATTGACCGTCACGTCCGTGCCGCCCAGCTTCAGCGTGTCCCCAGCGGCCAGACTCAGGCTGCTGATCGTGATCGACCCCAGGCTGTTCCCTTCCACGTCCGTGAACCCGAAGTCACCCGCCGCAAACGTGTAGGCCGTGTCTTCGTTCGTCATCACGCTGCCGGCATTCGCCACCGGCGCATCGTTCACCGCCGTGACGTTGATCGTCAACGAGGCGGCCACCGTGCCGCTGCCCGCATCATTCACCTTGAAGCTGAACGTGGAGCGCCCGGCCCCGTTCGCATTCGCGGCCGGCGCATAGACGAGGTTCGCGATGTTCGCCGCGAGGATCGTCTGATTGACGGTGACGTCCGTGCCGCCCAGCTTCAGCGTGTCGCCGCCGGCCAGACTCAGGCTGCTGATCGTGATCGACGCCAGGCCGTCCCCTTCCACGTCCGTGAAGCGGAAGTCACCCACCGCAAACGTGTAGGCCGTGTCTTCGTTCGTCGTCACGCTGCCGGCCTGCGCGACCGGCACGTCGTTGACCGCCGTGACGGTGATGGTCGCCGTGGCCACGCTGCTGTCGGCCACGCCGTCGTTGGCCGTAATGGCGATCGTGCGGTTGGTGATCGTGGGAGTGTTGTCGGTGTTGTTGTAGGTCACGCCGCGGAGCAACGTCTGAAAATCGCCGATCGGCGCATTGCCGCCGCCGTTCCTGGTGACGGTGACTGTTCGCGTGGCCGCGACGTAGGCGATCTGGAACGTCGTGCCACCAACCGTCGCGGTGGAAGTCTGGTTGGCGTTGAGCGGGAAGGCCACGCCAGCCACCGTCAGCGACTCGTCCGCGCCGTCGGGATTGGCACTGACGACCAGGGTCAGGCTGGCCAGTGAGGTGTTCTCCGCATCGGTGATGGCGGCGTCGGTGTCGGTGATGTTCTTAGGTCCGGCGTCTTCGACGAAGGCGGCGGTAAAGTTCACGCCGCCGCCGTCGGCACCGTTCAGATCGACCACCGGAGGTGTGTTCCCAATGAATTGGAAGTCCGCCGAGAACTCCGAAGTGTTGTTCGCCGGATCGGTCGCGGTGGCGGTGACGTATTGCAGGCTGGCAATCGCCGTCGGGATGACGACCGTGAAACTGGCATTGCCCGAGGCGTTCGTCGTGACATTCGTTGAACCCAAATACGTTTGGCCTTCGCCGAAGCCCGAGGGATCGGCGGCCGTGTTCGCGAAGAACTCCAACGTGAAGTTCGTGCCGGCCGTGCTGTTGAGCGAACCGCTGATGGTGGTATTGCCGCCGCCTCCGGTCACGGACGTGATCACCGGGAAGTTTTGCAGCGGGTTGCTGCCCGAGATGTCGCCGTCGCCGGTGTCGTTGGGAGTCACGCCGCTCCCCCCATGATCAATTCCCAGTTCTCCGTTCGAGAAGATCGAATTGCCGGAAATCTTGTTCGAGAATCCAGTCGTCCTGACCAGGATCCCTTTCATTCCGTTGGAGGCGATGATGTTGCCTTCGCCGGCGGCCGCTCCGCCAATCGTATTGGACGAACCTTCAACGTCGATGCCGCTGAACGAGTTGCCGACGGCCCCGTTCCCCGCCGCATTGGTGCCAATCAGATTCCCTTTGACTTGGTTTCCGGTCGCTCCGGTACCGCGCAGCCAGATGCCCTGATTATCGTTGCCCGAGATGACGTTACCGGAACCAGCGACGGCCCCCCCAATGATGTTCCCCGACACGCCATCAACGCGCAAACCGCTGTTGGCATTACCCAGATCGGCGTTGCCTGCGGCGTTGGTGCCGATGTAGTTGCCCAGTATCTGATTCCCGCTGCCGCCGCTGATGAAATGAATGCCATCCGAGTTGTTGCCCGAGATGATGTTTCGCGCGGCGGATGTCGTGCCCCCCACGATGTTGTTCGATCCGGCGACAATCGCGACGCCATCCAGGGAATTGCCGACATCCAGTGTTCCGCTCACGTCTGTTCCGATCCGGTTGCCCCGAATCAGATTTCCGCTCGCGCCGGTGTTGAACAACTCGATACCGGCGCCATTATTTCCGGAAATCACGTTTCCAGTGCCGGGCAACGTTCCACCGATCGTGTTGTTGCCAACATTGTTGACCAGAATTCCGTTGTTGCTGTTGCCCAGGTCGATCGTTCCGGTCACATCGACTCCGATGTAGTTGGCCTCGATGATATTGCCGCCGTTGGTTCTCAGTTCGATGCCGGAACCGCTGAAGCGGTTGATGACCAGCCCTCGGACGGTACTGCTGCCAGCGCTGATCTTCAGCCCGTCGGCCGACCCCGCCAGATTGCCATTGAGCTCGATCAGCGGCGAGCCGGCATATCCCGGTTGAGTCGTCGCGTCGATGATGGTGACGCCGGTGATCGTGGGTAACGCCGACAGCGGCTGAATGGTGTGCGTCCCGGCTCCAGGAATGTTGAAGTCAATCAGATCCGGTCCGGCGTTGGCGTTGGCGCGAATGATGGCCTCGCGCAACGAACCGGCTCCGGAGTCGGCGGTGTTCGTCACGGTCAAGCTCAAGTAGTCGTTCAATACAAAGTCGTTTCCGTCGCCGCCGATGTAGCTGGAACGCAGGGTCTGTCCGCCGACGATGATCGTGGCACCTTCCGCCAAACCCGCGAATGTGCCGCTAACGGCGTCCACCGCGTCGTTGTCGATCAATAGGAATGTGTTTCCCACTGCAGGAACGAAACCGCTGACGAACGAGACATTGAGCGTACCGGCGACAGCGGCGGCTCCGGTCACCACAACTCGGTCGTACTGTGTGCCGGGGGTCGTCCCGCCAAGTTGAATGAAGAGCGTTCCAGTCGTCGTTTGTGTGAAGTTGCCCACGATCCCCAGCGTGCCCAGCGAATTGCCGGGACGGAGTAGACCACGATTCTCGACATTCGCCGTGAGCGTACCGACGACGGTCACATCCGCACCCGTGGCGACGCGTAGCGTCCCCGCGGTCAAGCTGCCGCTGGAGACGGTGATAATGCTGGTCCCCGTAAAATCGACGACTCCGGTCGCGAGCGCAATCTGTCCGCCAGTCACCAGCATCGCGGTTCGCTGCGAAATCGTCACGGCCCCCGTGAGATCGACCACCCCACCAGAAACCGCCTGCACGTTGACATAGTGCGTGCCCAGGGACGTTGAAGCATCGCGAGAGCCAGCGAACGAAGTCACACCCGACAGGTCGATGCGGCTGCCAGCGCCGTTGGCCTGAATGGTGACGTAGCGACCGACACCATCGGCCCCCACTCCCGTGTAGCTGGTCGCGGTATGTACATCGAGCGTCAGTCCGTTGAAGGCGTACAGCGACACGCTCTTGAGCGTCAGCACGTTTGGTGTTTGGATCGCACCACCGTTTCGCACGGTCAATCCAAATGGATCGGCTCTGTCGAACCTGGTTCCGGTCCCTCCGTCCAGCGTCTGAGCCGCGGTGAGATTGACGATGCTCCCGGCCCCATCCGCCGAGATGCTCGTCTGGCCGGTCAGGGTCGGCACAGCAGAGAGATTGACCGTCCCGCCAGCAAGTGCCTTTACGAATGCATAGTGCGTGCCCAGCGCCGTTGATGCTTCAAACGAGCCGACGAACGACGTGACTCCGGTCAGATCGACGAGACTGCCT
>JANODP010000266.1:0-10883 GCA_031412755.1 Schlesneria sp.
GACAAGAAACAGCGACCACCAGTTAGCGACTGCATCCGGTTTCTGTGGGGCGGCAGAATCGAATTGCATTCGCGTCTTCGCACGTTAGCATGATGCACGTTGTTTGCCGCCATCCCATCTCTGCCCGTCGCGGCGGTCCGGCGAACGACAGGTCGAGGCAAACCGCTTCGATCCGTGCGGTTCAACAAGCACGAATCCCCTTCACGTCAGGAGTTCGAACATGACTCAAACTCGCCCCCTTGCTTCGCGACTGTTTCGTTCCCTGCTCGCCTGTTCGCTGAGCCTGTCGGTGCTCTGCCTGATCGGAGCGGGAACCGGGTCGATCAAGAAGTTGACGCTCGATCCGGATGCCCCCGTCGTGGAATTGTTCGACGGCATCGATAAGGGTCAGGTTGACGTCCGGGTGGCGATGGCGAACCCCTATGAGGGGAAGGTCTTCTTCACGAATCGAACCGACAAGCCGTTGACCGTGGCCGTCCCGAAGGCGGTGGTCGGAGTGCACGTGCTGCCGCAGGCCGCCAACAATGCCGGGAACGGCTTCTTCGGAAACAACGGCAACAACAATCAGCCCAACAACGGCGCGAACGGGCAGGCTCAAAGTGCGGGGGGAAATCTGGGAGCGGTGGGGAACGGCAATGGCTTTCCGAACGCTCCCGGCGGGATGAACAACAACTTCCCCGGGAACAACTTCTTTTCGATCCCGCCCGAGAAGACGGTGCAGCTCGATTTTCGATCCGTCTGCCTTAATCACGGACGCCCGAATCCGACTGCCGGGATGAAGTATCGGTTGACCAAGGTCGAGTCGTACACGACGGACCCGGTCCTGCAGCAGTTGCTGGAAGATTACTCGCCGCGCACGAACAAGGACGTGCAGCAGGCGGCGGCGTGGCATCTGGCGAACGGCCTCAGTTGGAAGCAGCTTGCCAACCTGACCCAGCAGCGGATTCCCGGCGTCGCGGTGCCGTTGTTCACCAAGCCGCAACTCGATGCGGCGCGCGAACTGGTTGAGCAGGCGAAGAAGAACGCGGCGGAACGCCCGGCGAAGAAAGACGCCGTACCGGAACCGACCGTGACGACGACCGCGCAACGATGATGTGATGGCCGCGCACTAACCCGGATTATTCATGGTCGCATTGAAGCCTGACGCGCAAGCGAAGGTTCTGCTGTGACATCCCTTCGCTTGCGCGTCAGGCTTCAATGCCATGCTCTGTCGACGACACGACCCGAGGCGTGAATAATCCAAGCGACCGGGAAACGAATGAGGCGGGTGTGGCACCCGCCTCATTTGATTTAATAGTGGCTCGGTCGATCCGTCAGGCGAGTGGCAGCGGTTCGGTGGCGAGGACGAACGGGAAGACACGCGCGGGCTTGTGCGGCGAGCTGATGCGATCCTTGTAGGCGATCTGAGCGGCGCGATCGGCCGCGAATTGCAGCACGACGAATTCCAACCCGCAGAAACGTTCGGTTCCGACTTCGGCCGCGACGTCCGCGAAGACCTCACCGGCCGACGCGGCATGCCGGCGCACCCCGTGAATGCTGTTCTCGCGGACCTTCACGCCGGCGGCCGACAGCTTGACGAGACCCTTCAGAAACTTACCCACGACGGTGTCGGGGCCCGAGGCCCGCCACAGCCGCTCCCACTCTTCGTGGGCTTCCCAATAGTAGCCGTGGTTGAAGAAATCGAGCGCCAGCAGATAGTGGCGGTTCTCGGCCCACGTGGACGCGGTGAGCAGTTTCGGCGGCGGAGACTTCCGCTGATAGCTGTGTCCGCGCGGGTCGCGAATCGGATGAGGCGTATCCGAGCCGGGGACGTACGTGTACGCGGGGAGTTCGGTCGAGGGGAGCAGCCGCGACGGTCGCTCGGTCGCGACGGGCACCACCTCCACCTGAGTTTTCTTTCGTTGCAGGACACTTGGCATAGCAAATCCTTTCTGAAGGAACCGAGACCACGAGACATCTCACGTGGTGAGATGTCCCCGATGGACCAAATTGGAAGCGTGGGCGAGACCCGATTAGAGAGATTGAAAGTCTTGTCGAACGGTTGAAATCCTGGCAGGGCCAGGGGACGAGTCGCGAACGATACCGGTCGGACTCAGTCTGGGGAGAACGCCTCGCGGGGAGGCCTTGGGCGGGTGAATCCCTTCACACTCACTGGCGATCCGAAATTCCGAGGCCCAGCATACAGGAAAATTTCGAGAACGGGAGATGAGTTTCTCAGTTTTCTTGAGAACGGGAAGGATTTGCCAGGGGACCGCCCGCAGAGTCTCTCAAGGCTTGCTTGAGTCGTGTCACGACGCCACGAAAACCCTGCTGGCGGGTCATGCCGAGAACGTCGCCCAGCTTCCACTGCGAAACCGGGTCGTCCGGCAGAGCCAATGCCGCCGAGACGGTCTCGCCTTCCAGTCCCACGACGAGCAGAGCGACCAACCCCCGCACGGTCGGCGATTTGCGAGGGACATCCGCCTCAATGTGAACCCGTCCCTCGACCGCCTCCACCCACAAGTGGACCGGCGTCTGACACTCCCGCACGAGACACGAATCGGGAAAGGGCCGGCCCCGCCGCTCCGCAGACAACTCGGGCAACCGGTCGGCGAATTCGACCAGCCATTCCAGTTTCTCACCGGGTTCAAGTTCGTCGAGTTCTTCGATCAGTTCGTTCAGTTTCATGGTGACTTCGCGCGACGGGCACGGACGTGGACAACGGTGCCCGCGATGGTATCCAAACCCGCATTGTCGTGCGCGTGTCTTCCGACCCTGCCGAACAGCGGCTGACGTTTCCCTTCCGCGCGGATCGACGGCTACAATCCGCCCGCACAAGGGACGGCCTCGCGCCTGCGCGAGGCCGATTTGGTCTGAAGGCCCCGGGGATGGAAACTGACATGAAGCGAGACGGGATGCGGCGGAAGACTCGTTGGTCGGGATGCCTGTTGGTTGTTGCCGGCAGCGTCCTGGCGTGGCCGCTGGCGGGACGAGCGGCTTCGATCGACGATCAACTCAAGGCGATCAGGGCGGTCGGCGCGGAAGGTCAGGGTCACGCGGCGGCCATCGGGGCGGTGAAGGAGTTGTCGCGAGGCCAGTCGGACTCGCTGATTCCGATTCTCAAGGCCTTCGAGGATGCGAACCCGCTGGCGACGAACTGGCTGCGCGGTGCGTTCGCCGCCGTCGCCGAACGCGAATGGAAGCAGTCCCGCAAACTGCCGGCCTCCGAATTGGAGGCCTTCGTCAAGGACACCTCGCGCAACCCCGAGGCGCGGCGGCTGGCTTACGAGTGGCTCGTCAAGGTCGATCTGTCGGTCAGCGACCGCGTGATCCCCGGGATGCTCCGCGATTCCAGCCCCGAGTTTCGTCGCGACGCCGTGCAGCGGTTGCTCGATCGCGCGGTGAAGGCTCGGGAGGGAGAGAAGAAACCCGAGGCGATCGCCCTCTATCGCGAAGCCCTGTCGGGCGCGATCGACGACGACCAGGTGAAGGCCATTGTCACGCCGCTGCGGGAACTGGGTGAGACCGTCGATCTCCAGAAGCACTTCGGGTTCCTGACCGAGTGGCACCTGATCGGCCCCTTCGACAACACCGACATGAAGGGCTACGACGTGGCTTACCCGCCCGAAATGAAGGTCGATCTGGCGGCGAAATACACCGGCAAGATGGGCGAGGTCGCGTGGGAACGTCACGCCACCGAGGACGAATACGGCGTGCTCAACATCGCCAAGAAAACGGCGCCCCACAAGGGGGCGGTCACCTACGGCTACACGACGTTCGCCACAGACAAACCGCGCAGCATCGAGATCCGACTCGCGACGCCCAACGCCTGGAAGCTGTGGGTCAACGGCGAACTGGTTTTTGCACGCGACGAGTACCACCGGGGGACGCAACTCGACCAGTACAAGGTCCGCGCGAAGCTCAAGTCGGGGACCAACGCCATCCTGATGAAGGTCTGTCAGAACGAACAGACCGATGAGTGGGCGCAGGATTGGAAGTATCAACTTCGCGTCTGCGACTCGGCCGGCGCGGCGATCCTGCCGAGCGCGGTCGCGACGACGACTTCGCAGATCGGACGATGAAAGCCGCTTCCCGCCTAACCAGCCCGACGCGCCAGCGAGGGCTTCGCGACGTTTCATCGTCAGCCCTCGCTCGCGCGTTGGGCTAGTAACCTGGAATCGACATCACAACCACAGTCTGACACTTGTCAGGAATCAACGACATGCGAACGACGACAACGGCTTCATTGGTGGCCATTCTGGCACTGACGGCTCTCGCGACGGCCGGCGACTGGCGGCAGTTTCGCGGCAACGACACGACGGGCGTTTCGGCAGAGGCGTCTCTGCCCGTGAAGTGGTCGGCCACCGAGAACATCGCGTGGAAGTCGGCTCTGCCGGGACGCGGCCTTTCATCGCCGATCATTGTTGGCAATCGGGTCTTCGTCACCTGTTCGAGCGGCTATCGGCAGGATCGGTTGCACGTGATCTGCGTGAGCGCGGCGGATGGTTCGCCGGTTTGGGAGCGTCAGTTCACGGCGACCGGTCGTACGATGAGCCATCCCAAAACGTGCAATGCCGCGCCGACGCCGGCCAGCGACGGGAAGCGAATCTTCGCGCTCTATTCGAGCAACGATCTGGTCTGTCTGGATCTCGACGGCAACCTGCTGTGGTACCGCGGCCTGACGGTGGACCACCCCAACGTCAGCAACAGTCTCGGCATGGCCTCGTCGCCGGTCGTGGTCGGCGAGACGCTGGTCGCTCAGGTCGAGAACGACAGCGAATCGCTGGCGACCGGTGTGGACGTGGCGACGGGACTTTCGCGCTGGACCATGACGCGGCCGAAACGCGCGAACTGGACGTCGGCCGCCGTGCTCGGGAAGGGGGCCGGCAGCGATGAGGATCTGGTGCTGCTGCAATCGTCGGAGGGTCTCGCCGCGATCCAGCCTCTCACCGGCAAGGTCGTGTGGAACTACAAGGAGGGGGCCTCGACGATCCCGTCGTCGGTCATCTCGGACGGCGTGGTTTACATTCCCTCGCACGGGATCACGGCGATCCGACCTCCGCAGAACAGCGCCAACCTTGAAGTCCTCTGGCGGGTTGCCAAACTCGGCCCGGGAACAGCCAGTCCGATCGTCTATCAAGGTCGTTTGTACACGGTGAATGGAGCGGGTGTGTTGCTCTGCGGCGACACCAAGACCGGTGAAGAGAAGTGGAAGCTGCGCATGACCGGCCCGTTCACCGGATCGCCCGTCGCGGCGGGAGGCCACCTCTATTTCTTCAGCGAGAAGGGCGAGGCACACGTCGTGAAGCCAGGCGATGAACAGGGCGAACTCGTCGCGACGAACAACCTCGACGAAACGTTCCTCTGCACCCCCGCCGTCTCCAACGGAGCGATCTACGTCCGCAGCGACAAGACGCTGTGGAAGATCGCGACGAAGTGACGCCCGCAACGGCGCTGGTTGTGTCGCTTCTGGCTTGGTCCCCTCTCCCGCCCGCTTCGGGGGGAGAGGGTTAGGGTGAGGGGGGCTTCCGAGTTTGGAGCGCCACGCATTCGCAATACTCCGCTGTATGAGAATCGCTTCCCAATTGGATCGTCAACCACCACCGCCCCCTCACCCTACCCCACTCCCCCGAAGACGGGGGCGAGGGGACAAGAGACGGCCATGAACAACGTGCTGCTCGTCGCCCTCGGCGGATCAATTGGCGCAGTCGTTCGATACCTGATCTCCGACGCCGTGAAGACCACCGCACCGTTGTATGGGGCGACCGGCACGCTGATCGTCAACGTGGTCGGTTCGCTGCTGATCGGCCTGCTGTTGGGAACCGCCACCGAACCGAAGAGCCTGACCGAATCGGCGCGGCTGCTATTCGTAACCGGCTTTCTCGGCGGGCTGACGACGTTCTCGTCCTTGGCGCATGAAACGGTTCGGATGACATCGCGCGAGGCGGGCGGAAGCCTCACGCTGGGGCTGTCGCATCTCAGCGCGAACGTGATCCTCGGGTTGGCCGCCGTCTGGGTGGGAGCGTGGCTGCGACGGGGAGTCTGAGCAGCAGACGCGAGACCTGTAGGATGGGCACTCCTGCCCGTCGATCTTCGTGCAAAGACGGACGGGCAGGAGTGCCCATCCTACAAGACGACGATCCTGCAGCGCGACCTCACACCAACCGCCATCTCTTGCGCAGCAGCCACTCGGTGGTGAGCAGCGTGGCGAGCAGTGAAAGAACTTCCCAGCGGTTCCAGAGGGGGATCGGTTCGTCCGTTTGCAGCGGGACGGGAGTGCCGCGTGGGATCTCGTTCGGCAAACGATCGACGTCGTCGAGCGTGTAGAACCGGCCGTGCGACAGCTTCGCGGCGAGTTGCAGGTCGGTCTTGTCCATGCCGCGGCGTTGCAGTTCGCGCTGCGGAGCCTCGATGCGGAAGTCGGTCGCCGGCGGTGCCTCGTTGAACGCCGGCTGCGAGACCCAGGCGTGATACGAACCCTCGGCCAGTCGCGGAAGCTGGACCTCGAACATCGTCGGCGACTCGCGCAGCCGGGTCAGCTTCACCGTCTGGCGTCCCTCGCCCTTGCGATCGAGGATCACCGTCACGCCGTCGGCCTCGGCGGGCAGAAACTTCTCATCGACGAACCGCACGCGCAAGGTGACCGGCTGGCCGCGCTGGTAGACCAGTTGATCGACGCTCAATTCGGCCGTGCGGTCTTTTCCGATCAGCCGTCCGCGACTGAGATACCGGATCGCCTGAATCCAATAGCGGCCGTAATGCAGATCGCCCGTGCGGAATCGCCAGCGCCACGTTTCGTCGGTCGCGTGGAACAGCACCTTGCCTCCGCCCACCTGCTGCATCGCGATGATCGGCAGCTTGCCGCTCGTTCCCGACTTCAGCGGATGTTCGGCGAACACGCGGACGCCGGGCTTGGTTTTCGGAATCTCGACGAGCCAGTACAGGTTGGGAAGTCCGTTCCAGATGCGCAGGCTGTCCGCCTCGGTGTCGCCGAGTCGAAACAGGCTGTTCCCCTTCTGACCTTCGAGCGTCAGCGCGGGATGAAAGCTGTCGGAGCCCACCGCCTCGGCGGCGACGGCTCTCACGTCGGCGGTCGCAAACGGCAGCAGGACTTCGAGCGGCGTCCCCCCCAACGCGACCGGATTCGATTGCGGACCGGCGATGAAGACGACGCTCCGTCCCTTCTCGCGGACGAAGTCCCGCACGTTCTCCATCACGGCGGGGCCGAGCAGCGCGGGCGAAAGGTCTCCCAACACCAGCACGTCGAATTTCGCGAGGTCTTCGCGCTTGACCGGAAAGTGCTGAATGGCTGTCCGGTCCTCCTGGGCATATTCGAGGTCGGCGTCCTGCAGCAGCGTGCTCAACTCGATCGATTTGTCCCGTTCGAGCAACTGTTTGAGAAAGCGGAACTCGTAGCGCGGCAGGCCGTCGGCCAGCAGCACGCGAATCTTCTCTTCGCGCACGCTGACGTGTCGCGTCTCATGATTGTTCTCCTTGTTGGTCTCGTCCGCGGGGGGAATGATTTGGAGCACGAGATCGAACTCGCCCGCCTCAGACGAGGTGTACGAAAACTCCACCTTCAGAGCCTGTCCGTCCGCCGGAGCCGTGACTTCCTGAGTGACCAGCGCGGTCGAGTCCCCCTCCTTGCGCAGCCGCAGCGTCACCTTGCGACCGGCATATCCAAAGCCCTTCACCTTGGCCGTGAACTGCATCGGGTCCCCGACGAACGCGACCTCATCCACCAGCGTGTCGAACAGTTGCAGATCCTTCGCCGCCTCATCGCTGCCCAACCCGACGAGGTGAAGTTGAACGCCCTTACGCCGCGCGGCCTCGGCAATGGTCGAAAGCTTGTCGGCGTCCGAGACACTCGCCACGCCATCCGTGAACAAGATCAACGCGGCCGGCGGAGTCCCCCGCAAATCACCCAGCACCTTCTTCACGGCGGGAGCCGGTCGAGTTTGATCGCCGTCGGCCCGCAACGACTTGATCTCCGCGACAGCCGCTTCGAACGGCGAGCCGCTTGTCTTCATCTTGGGCGTCAGCCCCGTCTTCTCTTCCCGCTTTTCGTTCTGATTGTCTTTCTGAGCGGGGGACGTGAGTCCCCTGGTTCCGTCCGACTCGGCCGCCGTGTCTCCATTCGCAGCGGCCTCCGCCGGCATCACCGCTTCATCCAGATCCCCCACCTCCAAGGGTGACGCCGACTCGGCAAACCGATACAGCCGCACTTGGTGGTCTCGCTCCAAGGCACGCAGAAACTCACCACCGTTTCGCGTCAGCACGTCCTGGGCAAGTGCCAGCCGATGCCCGTCTCGGCCGGGTGTCTGGGCCAGTGACTTCGCCAGCCGCGCGGCCTGCGAGGTCGGCGGATACTGATCCTGAAGCGACATGCTGGCCGAGACGTCGATCATCACGGCGATGCTCGGCAGGCCCGTTCGTTCGACGGTCAGGCTCAACTCCGTCAGCATCGCCACCACCAGTGCGAAGACCGCCAACCGCAGCGCGATCAGGATCAATCGCTGCCGCCATCGCAGCGCCTCACCGTCGCGGCGATAGACCCACGCGACGAGAACCAGCAGGGCGATGCCTCCCACGGCGACCAGCCACGTGGGACCGGGGGTCCGCCAATCCAAGCGCCACGCGGTCCCCTCGCCGGGGCTGGGAACCTTCAGCCCGAGATACCACGCCAGAGACTGTTGAAGTTGATGCATCGGACCACGCAGAGAAATCAGCCAGTGTCCCGGACGCTGCGAGCGCCCGGGACACTCTCACAAGCTCCGCCCAAAGGTTGCCGTCGGAAGTGCCGAGATTATAGGAAGCCCGCGCGCCCGCGTCGCCTCGAACGGGATTGCAGTTGCCCGGTGAGACCGCCAGAATCTCAGCCTCGTTCCAACCTCCAGGCCGACACGATGACAACAGTGGCCCATTCCCGACGAGATCACCGTCCGAGCCGCCGTCACTGGCGATGCTCGTTGACGATGATGGCCGCGTGCTTCGCGTGCGTCGGGCTGGAATCGGCGCGCTCCGACGAATCGCCCGCCGTCGTGACCGCGACCGGTTCCGCGGCCTCCGGGAAAGTCGGCGATGAGGTTCCGTCGTTCTACGTCCGCACGGTGACGGGGCCGCTGGCCGGCAAGTCGGTCTGTTACGTCTGCCGCCACGGAGACCGCCCCGTCGCGATGGTCCTGCTGCGAGAACTCGGAGCCGATGCAACCGCCCTGCTGAAAGAACTCAACCAGACGGTCGATCGTCACCGTGCCGACGGACTGCGCTGCTTTGTCGTCCTGGTGACGGGGACTCCGCAGCGCGAGGCCCCGCGATTGCAGACGCTCGCGTTCGATGAGAAGCTCGATCTGCCGCTGACTCTGGCGAGTGAAGCCGTCGCCACCGAAGCCACCCTGAACGTCGATCCCGATGCAGCCATCACCGTCGTCCTCTACGAAGACCGCCGCATCGTCAACCGCTTCGCTCACCGAACGGGCGCGTGCGACGCCGCCGCCCGCCGCGAAATCATCTCGGCCGCCGAGAAGCTCGCGACCAAGTGAGACGCGACGTGCGACAGGGCTCTCAGTCAGTGGCCCGCCGATACGGTCCCGGTCCCGCTCCTGCTCGACCCGATGGCTGCCGAACGGAGCCCCAGCACCATCAGCACTCCCACCGCCATCAGCCCGGTCGCTGCCCAGTACGGCAAGCCGAGGCCGTAGTGCTGCATCGACAGTCCGGCGACGGGACCGAGGATGCGGGCCAGCGACGACATGCTCTGGCCCACGCCGAGCATTTCGCCCTGCTGGTCGTCGCGCGTGTTGAGCGACAGCAAGGAGTTGAGCGACGGGGTGGTACACGAGAAGCCGACCACGCAGACGGGGAGCACGTACCACAGCAACCACACGCCGCCGTTGGTCGCCGCGACTCCGATCAGGCCGAGTCCCACCATCATCAGCACGGTGCCGATGACCGCCATCCGAAACTCACCCAGCTTCGGCAGCAGCCGGCGAACCAGCATCCCCTGCGCGAGGGTCAGGATGAAGCCGATGTAGGCGAACACGTAGAAGTTCTCGCGATCACCGACGCCCAATTCTTTGGTGAGCATCGACAGCGTGGTCTCGAACTGCGCGAAGGCGAACGTCGTCAGGAAGATCGTCGCCAGCAGCAGCCCCACATGCGGACGAGCCATCGCCTTCGAGAACGCGGCCACGTCGAACCACTTCCGCGCGGGACGGCCCGCCACGTCGGACTTGAGCGACTCGGGCAGCAGCGCGATCGCGGCGAGTGTCGCCAGCGCCGACAGTGCGGCGGCGACGTACCCCGGCGCGGGACTCGGCACGCCCGAGGCATCGTTCGAGACGAACCACGCGCCAAGCAGCGGTCCAAACGTGAAGCCGATTCCAAACGCGGCCCCGATGATGGCCATCCCCTTCCCGCGCGACTTCTCGTCGGTGGAGTCGGCGATGTACGCCTGCGCCGTCGGAATCGTCGCCCCCGCGATCCCCGCACCGCTGCGCGTGATGAAGAGCCAGACCAGGGGACTCAGCCCGAGGATCGGCCCCGCATTTCCCAACTGAGTCACCACCGCGAACAGCGTGTAAAAGAGCGTTGATCCCGCGAGGCCGACGATCAGCACCGGCCGCCGACCGATCCGGTCCGACAGCCGCCCCCACAACGGAGCAAACAGGAACTGCATGGCCGAGAACGACGCCATGAGCAATCCGAGTTCAAACTTCGTCGCCTCGAAGTGCTTCCCGTATCGGGGCAGCAGCGGCAGCACGATGGCAAACCCGAGCAGATCGATGAAGACCGTGACGAAGATGATGAGCAGCGGTTTGCGGGACATCGAGAACCTTTGAGCCGGTTGCCGAACTATGGAATTTGATCACTCTCAACAGGGGGCTTTCGGAGCGGGGGACGTG
>JANODP010000267.1:0-5975 GCA_031412755.1 Schlesneria sp.
CCCACTGCCCACTGCCCACTGCCCACTGCCCACTGCCCACTGCCCACTGCCCACTGCCCACTGCCCACTGCCCACAGCCCACAGCCCAAAGAAAAAATATCGCCGTCGCCAGGCCGAGGGGGTGGCCAGACGACGGCGATCGCAAACGGCCGTTCCCACGGCATTGAGCCGGCCCGTGCAGTCCGAAATCGAACGCGGGTGCTCGCCCTCGCTGCACGGTTGAATGAGACGACTGGACCGCACGGATGACTTCGTGGTGAGTTGATCCGTGGTGCTTTGTCGTGCGGGGTCGCCCCATTCACCGCGGTCGCGAAACCCAGTTGAAAACAAGGCTCGACCGTCGGCCCGACCATCTGCGGCCATCTCAGCCCCGCACCAGGCGGTTCGATCCGGCCCCTGTGTTATCGGGTGAGTCCGCAGCGCACTCCAACGGTTTTGTCCGATGTCTCGACGCGCAGTTTTTGCCCGTCGAGCCTGCGAATCATGGCAAGCCGGTTGCGTTGAGTTTCCGATGCGGGATGAAATTGGAAGCGATTGCTGCGAGGATCGTGTCCATGACACAGAGCGACCCACCGCCGCCCGACGAACGGCCCGAAGCCGACGACATTCCGACGAGTCGCAGGGAGTTCCTGCGCATGGCCACGGTGTTTCAAGGGTGCCTGGCGTTGCTCGCGCTGGGACTGGCCTGGCTGGCGGGCGTCGATCTTTCCTCGCAATTTCGCGTCACGGGAACCGCCGTGGCTTGGGGGATTGGCGCGACCGTGCCGATGTTGGTGCTGTTTGCGATCACATACTTCTTTCCCGTTGGACCGCTTGGAACGATCAAGGGCTTTCTGCACGAGGTGCTCGGTCCACCGCTGGCGGTGTGCCGCTGGTACGACCTCGTCTTCGTGGCGTTGCTCGCCGGATGTTCGGAAGAGTTGCTGTTTCGCGGCGTGCTGCAATCGTGGATGGGGCGCTGGGGCGCGCTGGCGGGCCTGCTCGCCAGCAACGTGATCTTCGGGCTGGCGCATGCCATCACGCCGACGTATGCCGTCCTGGCCAGCCTGCTCGGAATCTACCTCGGCCTGGTGTACACGATCACCGGCGAAGCCAATCTCGTCCCGGCGATTCTCTGCCACACCCTGTACGACCTGGTGGCGTTCTTCGTCGTTCGGAGCGAGGCCAGAAAGCGGACATCTGCTGCGTAATCCGGACCATTCATGGTCGCATTGAAGCCTGACGCGCAAGCGAAGGGATATCGCCGCAGATCCTTCGCTTGCGCGTCAGGCTTCAATGCCACACAGGGATTTCTTCAGGCGACCTGACTGATTCCCGGCATGCGCAGGATGTCGGGAACTTCGTCCTCATCGAGGGGCGATTCCTCCGGGACATCCTCCGGGACCTCGTTCTGCCGCAGACCTTCCGACGAACTGCGATGCCGGCTAATCCACGCCAGATAGGCGGGCAGCGTCACCAGCGACATCAGCACGCAACTCGCCACGCCGATGGTCAGCACGATCCCCAGGCTGTGCAGTCCGCGATGCGCCGAGATCATCATGCTGCCGAAGCCAACCATGCTGGTGCTTTGAGTCAGCGTGATGGCGTTCACCATGCTGGGCGACGCGCTGTAGACCTCGTTCGGCTTGGAGTGGTAGTCGTGCAGCACGTGGACCCCGTTGTCGACGCCGATGCCGATGATCAGCGGCAGGATGATCAGGTTCGCCGGGTTCAGCGGGATCTCAAAAATCGTCAACAATCCAAACATCAGCAACATCCCCACCGACGGCGGAATGATCGCCAGCAGCGTGTCCCACACTCCCGACCGGTCCCAATAGAGAGCGAGCGCGAAGGTCATCGCGAGTGACACCAGCAGCACCGGCAGCACCGGGACTTCGATCTGCCGGGCCAGGCACGAAACGACCGCCACCGCGACCATCACCAGGGGGGGCAGGAAGGTCCGGAACAGGAACTCCTTCCGCAGAAAGTCGATCAGCAAGACGACCAGGATCACGACCAGCGAATAGACCGCGCAGACTTCGTAGCTCTGTTTGATCTGCAGGGCCGCCTCGAAGTTTTGCAGCGGGGTTCCCGTCACTTCGGGATCAACGGTCCGCAGATCCTTCACGAATCGTTCCAGCGGAGCCATGTCCCAGATCTGGTCCTTGGGAAAGACCTGCAGCAGCCACTTCCCCTGCGGACTGACGTAGCGGGAGAGCAACTCCTGCGGCAGGTCGTCCTGCGTGACCGGCTCGGGATTCGACGCGGCGGCCAGCGCCTGGAACTGAGCCAGCAGCGAGTAACTCAATCGATACTGGAACTCCCCCAGCATGGTCATCTGGTCCTGAATGTTCATGCCGTCGAGGATGTCGAGAAACCGATCGATGCGGGCATCGACCTGTTTCGCCATCGGATCGGACCGCGTGAGCAGGTAGCGATGGAGTTCTTCCAATTGTCGACCGACCTCCGCGGGCATGGCCGGAGTGGGCGCGGGCGGCTCCTCGGGCAATCGAGCCAGCAGCGCGTGAAATCCCTGCACGAACAGCTTGGTTTCCGACGGCTGAATCGTGGGCAGGCGTGACGCGAGATCTTCGACGTGATGCACCGAAGGGAGGGCTTCAAACTGAGCCTTCATCCGCCGCGCTTCCTCCGCCGAATCGGCCAGCGATATCGCATACAACAGCGAGTTGCTGGAGGACTCGAAGATCCGTTTCTGGGCCTCGACCGATTCCAGACCCTCGGCCTGCAGGTGCAACAGGTTGTGATCGTATTGCAGCTTCGGTTCGGGGACGCCCTTCGACCAGTCGCACGCCTGCCAGCCAACGCCGGCCAGCAACAGCACCGACAGGGCCAGCACCACTCCTGGATAATGTCGCGTGGCATGGCGCAGCCACTTCCCCTGGAAAGGAACCGGCAGAGCCTGCTCGCGACTGTTGCGATCCGCCAGAGCAATCATGGCCGGCAGACAGGTGAAGGTCGCCAGCGTACAGAGCAGGATTCCGCAGCCGGCGATCAATCCCAGTTCGGCCACGCCGAGAAAACTGGTGAACGACGCACAGAAGAACGCCAGCGCCGTCGTGACCGACCCGGTGACGATGCCGGGACCGAGTGTCCGCGCCGTCTCGACCAGCGCGGGCCGCAGTGCCCGCCCGTGATGCCGCAGATCGAGATAACTCGACAGAATGTGAATCGCGAAGTCGTTGCCCAGACCGATGACGATCGACGCGAACGACACCGACAGAATGTTCAGATGGCCGACGATGAGCGTGGTCAAACCGAACGACCACGACATCCCCACGGCCAGCATCAGCATCCCCAGCGCCGGATGGAGAAATCCCCGCAACCCGACAAAGAAGATCAGCGCCACGCCGACGAACGCGATCAGCGACGCCTGGGTGCTGTCCGTCTGTGACCGCCGCATCTCGTCGTTCTCGAGGACGGGGATGCCGGTCAGCAGGATCCGGGCCTGCGGCAGTTCCGCCTCCGTTTCCGCAATCAGGCTGCGCAGCTTGTCGATCGCCTGCGAGGCCCCCTCGAATCCATTGCCCTTCTGCGCGGGAGCCGTCATCAGGAAGCCCATCGTGCCGGCTTCGTTCAGCAGGTAAACCGTCTGATTCGCCTGATCGCTCAGCTTGCGATCGACGGACAGAATGTCGGGCCACGGGTTGATGAAGTCGTCGCGATTTTCGGCGAAGCGCGTCAGCGATTCGGCCAGCCGGTCGGTGTGCTGCCACAGACGCGGGGAGGCCGACGGTCCCGCCGCCTGCAACTGACGCTGCAACCGTGTGGCCAACCCGTCGAGTCGCACCAGATCCCAACGACCGTCGAGGATCGGACGGTATTCATCGAGTCGCTCCAACCCCGCCACCAGCGATTCGGGGGGGAGGTATTGCAGTCCCTTCTGACGCAGCCTGCCGGGCTCCACCTTGTACAGGACGCTGCCGAACAACTGCGGGTGTTTCGCCAGCTTGGACCCCAGCAAACCGAGCGTCTGCTTGATCGTTTCCGGTTCGTCCGCTTCGACGGCCACCACCATGTCGGACGATTCGCCGAAGCTTTCGGTATAGCGCAGCCAGCGCTGGTGGAAGGGCATCTTTGGATCGATCAGGTCCGACCGGTCCGTCTTGAACCGCAGAAACATCGCGGAGTAAATGAGACACGCCACCGCAGACAGAACGACCAGCAGTAACGTGATCTTCGGCCGCAGTACGCAGGCATCCGTGATCGCCCCCAGGGATTGGGCCATCAGCGAGACAGACGAATCGTCGGACTTCGGCTCGGACATTCTGCCGGTTTGCTCCACTACTGAAATCCCGCCGCTCCGCCGACGGGACAGGCTGCAATAAGTCGCCCGCTGGTGTGTATGCCACTTCCTCAATCGTCCCCGTCGGCGGCGACGGGATTACAGTTTGAGGTTTGACTTCCTTGGAGTTTGAGATTCGTTTGGTGTTTGGTTCTGGGATTTTGAAGGCAAGTTTACGGCGGTCCGACGGCAACGGAAACTCAACCCGACCGTCACGGTCGGAGTCTCATCGGCCATTTCATCACCGCTCAAGAGGCGAAACCGAGTTGTAAGAAAATCGTCAGGTTGCCGCGAGACCAAGCGGGACACTCGGGCAACCCGGTCTCCTCAGTTTGCCGTCGTGATCGACGCGGCGCTGTGCGTCGGCAATCCCTGCCGAATCCAACCGCCACCAAGGACGCGCGCTCCGTCATACAGCACCAGCGCCTGACCGGGAGCGACCCCGAACTGAGGCTGCTCGAAGTGCACCGTGACTTCATCGCCCCGAACCTCGACCCGTGCGGGAGCGGCCGTGTGCAGATAGCGGATCTGCGCGAGGCACTCGAATGACGAGGGGACATCGCCGGCGAGCCAACTCACGCCATCCGCTTCCAGCGTGAGGCAGGCCAGATCGGCGTGAGTCCCCAACACGACGCGGCGCGATGCCGGTTCGATGCGGATCACGAACCGAGGCTCGCCAAACGTGATGCCGAGTCCCCGCCGCTGGCCGATCGTGAACTGATCGAACCCGCCGTGCTGGCCGAGCACCCGACCGCTCGGATCGACGAAGTCTCCTGACAAATCGGGACGGCCTCGATACCGATCGAGGAACCCCACGTAGTCGTTGTCGGGAATGAAACAAATCTCCTGGCTGTCGGGTTTCGTCGCCACGCGCAGCCCCGCCTCGCCCGCCAGTTCGCGAATCTCCGGCTTGAGAAAGTCCCCCACCGGAAAGAGGATTCTGTCGAGAATCCCCTTGTTGATTCCCGCCAGCACGTAACTCTGGTCCTTCGACAGATCGCGGCCTCGCACCAGCGCGGGCTGGCCGTCGAACTCTTGAATCCGCGCATAGTGCCCCGTCGCAATGTGGTCCGCGCCGACACTGACCGCGAAATCCCACAGCTTGCCAAACTTCAGCCAGTTGTTGCACATCACGCACGGATTCGGAGTCCGTCCCGCCAGATACTCATCGACGAAGTAGTCCTTGATCCGCCCGAAGGCGTCCGCAAAGTTGAGGGCATGAAACGGAATGTCGAGCACATCGGCCACCCGCCGCGCATCGGCCGCATCCGACGCCGAGCAGCAGCCCTGCTTGTGTGGCTTCACGCCGATGATGGGGAGGAGGGGTTGAAGGTTGAGGGTTGAAGGTTGAGGGTCAGATCCGGCCGATCGCGAGGTCTTCGGTTTTGTCCCCTCGCCCCCGTCTTCGGGGGAGAGGGCTAGGGTGAGGGGGCTTCTCTTTTCTCCGTCCGTCCCTCGCCCCTCCGCCCCTCGTCCCTCTTCCAACCGACAAGCCGTCTCCTTCTCGGTCTCGCCCGAGCGCATGAACAGCCCGATCACCTCGTAGCCCTGCCGCTTGAGCAGCACCGCCGAGGCCGAGCTGTCCACTCCACCACTCATCGCCAGCACAACACGCTTGGACATCGAACTCACTTTGAAAATCAATCTCGTAGGATGGGCACTCCTGCCCGTCCAGATTTGACGAAGAAAAAGC
>JANODP010000268.1:0-14548 GCA_031412755.1 Schlesneria sp.
CCCTAGCCCTCTCCCCCCGAAGACGGGCGGGAGAGGGGATAAAACAGCGACCACCAATTGGCGACTGCACCTCTCTCCGTCGGGGTTGTTTCTTCCGCCTCTGCCCACCATCTGGCTGTCATCGTCATGTCCACCTTCGACCTCTCCGTTCGCTTCTTTCTTCAGATGGCAGTCATTCTCGCGGCGTGCCGCTTCGTGGGATTGTTCGCTCGCCGGTTGGGTCAGCCGCAGGTGGTGGCCGAGATGGTGGCGGGAGTGATCCTCGGCCCCTCGGTCTTCGGACTGCTGTGGCCCGAGACGCAGCAGTACGTCTTCCCGCAGGAATCAAAGGTCATCCTGTTCGCCGTCTGCCAGGTCGGCATCGCGCTGTACATGTTTCTGGTGGGGGTCGAATTCCGGATCGATCTGTTTCAGCCGCGGCTGCGCAGCGCGGCGTCGATCTCGGTGGCCGGAATGCTGCTCCCGCTGGTGCTCGGTGCGGCGGTCGCGATCTGGCTGGTGCAGTCTCCGGGGTCGTTCTTCACCGCGCGGGTGAAGCCGTGGGAAGGGGCTCTGTTTCTCGGCGCGGCGATGTGCATCACGGCGTTTCCGGTGCTGGCGAGAATCATCGTCGAACGAGGTCTCACCGGGACGACGCTGGGAACGCTGGCCCTGGCCGCCGGTGCGATGGACGATGCGGCCGCCTGGTGTCTGCTCGCCGTGACTCTGTCCAGTTTCGAGTCGAATGCCACCATCGCGGCCTACGCGATTGGCGGGGGGGCGGCCTACGCGGTCCTCACGCTGACCGTGGGCCGCTGGGGACTGAAGTCGCTCGGGCAGTTGGCCGAGCGGGAGGGAAAGGTGACACCCGCGATGCTGTCCTTCGCGATGATGTTGATGATGCTCAGTTCGTGGATCACGGATGCCATCGGGATCTATGCGGTCTTCGGCGCGTTCATCCTCGGCTGCGCGATGCCGCGCGGGTTGTTTGCTCGCGAACTGACGAAGCAGGTCGAACCGCTGGCGACGGGGTTGCTGGTTCCCGTCTTCTTCACCTACTCGGGCCTGAACACCCGGCTGGACTTGATGGCCACGCCGTACCTGTGGTTCGTCGCGACCGTCGTCCTGCTCGCCGCGTGTCTCGGCAAGGGTGGCGGCTGCTGGGCGGCGGCACGCCTGAACGGTGAGGACCAGCGCACTTCCCTGGGCGTCGGCACGTTGATGAACGCCCGCGGATTGATGGAGTTGATCATCATCAACATCGGCCTCGAACGGGGCCTGATCACGCCGCAACTGTTTTCGATCATGGTCGTGATGGCCATCGTCACGACGCTGATGGCCTCGCCGCTGTTGGAGTGGCTCTACTGGGGACGGCATCGCGGAGTCGAGGCGGTTGTCGCAGCGACGTGATTCGCGTCGCAAGCGAATTCTGTGATCGTCACGGCGACACCATGCTTACGACGCGGAAGCCCTTTGCGAAAGTGGGCGATGTCGGAAAGTCAGACGCGAGCGTGACCGAGTGTGAGCACCAGACATTGGCATCTCGGCTCCCCCGTGCAGATCTGCTGGTTCTGATTGGACGAGTTCTCGTGTGTAAAGCGGAAATTCGGCGGACTCATGGCCGCAGTCGCCAGACGTTGACCATGCCGTTGCGATGGCCTGTCGCCAGCCGCTGCCCTTGCGGTTGCGCGCCGAGGAACGCCACGCCGAAGACCTGGTTCTGATGTGCGTTCGCGCGAGCAACGATGTGGCCGGACGAGCGATTGAAGACGAGAAACATTCCGTCGAAACAACCGGTCGCGACGAGCTTCCCGTCGGGAGAGAACGCGATGGACGTCAGCTTGTCCGTGTGGCCGCGCAACGCCCCGGTCTCATTGCCAGCCTTCAGATCGTAGACCCACGCCATTTTGTCCCACGATGCGGCGGCGAGCGATTGCCCGTCGGGCGAGAACGCGACCTGAGTGATCCGGTCTGTGGCGCGGTCGAGCGTGTACTTGAGATGTCCGGTGGCGACATCAAACACGCGCACGGTCTTGTCCAGACTGCCGGACGCCAGCAGCGAACCATCGGGTGAGAACGCGAGAGTCGTCACCTCCAGCGAGTGTCCGGAGAGGGCTTTGGGCGTGGCTTCGTTCTTCTGACGGTCGTATTGCCACAGGTTCAAGGTGCCGCCTTGATCGCCACTGGCCAGCCAGCGGCCGTCCTGCGACGCCGACAAGCTCGTCACCGCGAGGCTGTGGTTCGAGAACAGCGTGAGCACTTCAAACGTCTTGTCGTCTCGCACAAGGAAGCCGTTGGGCTTATCGGCTTCGACGGTCAGGATGCGATTCGCCCGCGGCAGAACCTCGAAGGCCTTCAGCCATTCCTCACGCCGCCAGGTGCTGATTTCGGCCAGTGTCTCGGAATCCCAGACTTTCACAACAGCATCGTTCGCGTTCTCGGATCCGACCGCGATCAACCTTTGGCCGTCCATCGGACGCAGCAGCCGACCCACCAACGAGCCGACCGGAAGCGTCTGGACGAGTTCAATGTGCTCGGTCGTGGCGGTGGGGCTGGCTTCTGGAGAAGCGGGTGGATTTCGCCGCGTCATGGCCGACTGTCGCTTGGATTTGCCGAACGTCCGAACGACGCGGAAGCCGGCCCATTGCGTGCGGAGTGTTTCCGAATGGCTTCCGTAGCGGTCGGCGCTGCGGCAGAAACCGAGCCAGTTGTCCCACCCACCGCCGCGATAGACGTGTCGGCTGCCGTCGGTCGGGCCGACCGGATCGGTCGCGGGGAGACGGGAGTATGCGTTGGCGTCGTAGCCGTCGAAACACCATTCGTGGACATTGCCGTGCATGTCGAACAGGCCGAAGTTGTTCGGCTTGAACGAACCGACCGGAGCGGTGAACGTGAAGCCGTCGTTCCACGGAGCGGCCCAGGTCATGTGCTTGTGATGCTCCAGCACCGCAGCGTCCGCGATGTTCGCAAAACCTTCGAGCGATGCGGGATCGTCGCCGGTGGAAAAGAGTGTGGTCGAACCGGCTCGGCAGGCGTATTCCCATTCCACTTCGCGAGGCAGGCGGTATTCGACTCCCTCCTGGCGGCTGAGCCAATCGCAGAACGCGACGGCATCCGACCACGCCACATTGCTGACCGGATGATCAGGCGATTGCAGGAATCCCGGATTGTGCCAGCGGGCGGTCTCGTCGCGTTTCCACGTTCCGTCGCGCCAGGAGTAGCCGCCGGAGGAATCGGTCTCGGCTTCTGTTTTGTATCCTCTGTCCTTGAGGAACTCGGCGAACTGCCCGACCGTGACTTCGTGCGCTCCGACGTACATCGGCTGAGAAATCCGCACGACGCGCGGCGGACCTTCCGCCTGACGACGCTCGCCCACCCAGCGAGCAAAGTACCAACCGGGATTCGCGACCAGCCGATCCGCGGCACCCGGAGCCGTTCCCATCGTGAACTCACCCGGCGGGATGAGCTGTAACTTCATGCGGATCGAGTTCGTGTGCTCGACGTCGACGCCGAGATGTTTCGCCCACGCGGCTTGATGAGCTTTCGCCTGAACGGCGTCGAACGGAGCGACAGCCGGTTGCAATGTCGGTTCGATAATGCTGCCATTCCAGACGATGCGACATTGCGGCAGCGCTCGTTTCAGCGAGTTGATCCCGCCGATGGTGACATCGGTCCCGGCCACGTTGAGGTCGCGCAGTTGTTTCGCGGAGTGCAGCGCGGTCAGACCGGCGTCTGTAAGATGCGTTCCAGTCAGGCTGAGCAACTCCAATTGTGGGAGTTCACGGACGTGACCCAGCCCGGAATCGGTGACACCCAGCCCCGTCAGTGTCACGTGCGAGAGGCGGAGACAGGTGCGGAAGTGGCTGATCCCCACATCTGTCAGCCCGGGACCTCCCAGGTTCAACTGGGTCAGGTCACCGATATTCTTGAAGTGGGCCAACCCTTCCGTGGTGAGGCCGGGACCGCTCAGACGCAGGCTGCGGAGATGGCGACAATCCGCAAAACAAGCCAGCCCCGCCGTGGTCACCGAGGGATTGTCTTCGAGATCAACCGCCGTCAGCCGGAACGGTTCGCTCGGCAGGTCCGAGACGGCCTTCAGTTCCACATCGCTGTCATTGATTCGTACCTTACCGTGGATCGACAACACCCATTCGGCAGCCGTTCGGTCTGACACCAACGCCGCGTGCTTCCAAAGATCGAACGGCTTACCGTCGGGAGCTGGCAGGTCGAGCCTGTCCGCCGGATGCTGGACTACCGTCTGCGCGGAGTTCACTGCCTTTCCTCGCCGCCGCATGTCCCAGCGGTGAGCCGTGACCGGTTCCTCCCCCGAAACGGTCTTGAGCCAACCGTAGGTTCCTTCCATGGAATTGCCATCGTCGGACACAACCAGACGCATTCGACCGCCGCCCCAGTCACCGTGGAATTGCCCTTCGATTGTGCGCGAGGCAACGTCGAACATCGCATCGATTCGAAAGGTTCCTTCGGGCCCGTCCGCTACGGTCAACTTGCCGTTGATCGGAACCGACTTCAGGCCCGGCTTGATCTGCACGTGAGTGAACTCGGCCCGCCACGGTCGCGAGCCGTCCCAAGCGCCGTTCAAGTCGATGGCGGCGGCGTTCGCGTCGACAAGGGGTGCCCGCTGCGTAGCTGCCACGCGCGGCTTGTTCAGCGCGGCATACCCCTGCCAGTGTCCGAGGCCGACGGCGAACAAGGCTCCGACGCCCCAGATGCCCAGCATTAAGGCGGGGCCGTTCCATTTGCTGGTCTTCGGGTCGCGGGCCTTCTCGATCTGCCAAAAGACGTAGTAGGCGGCACAGCCCACGAGGCCGATCAGCACGGAACTCGACCACAGGTTGAAGAGCGTCCGAAACGGCATGTTGGGCTGCGGATAAACCTCGAACTGAAACCACGGGTCGGGAACGCCGAGACGATAGCCGAAGGTCACATGCCCCTCGGCATCCTGACCGCCGGAGCCTCCCATGCTGACGAAGCAGATCATGCACACGAGGTACACGAGGATCAGCACCGTCTGAACGCTGATCGTGATCCAGCGGTCCCGCTCGGACCACCAGGCGTCCCAGGCTCTGGAAAGCGTGCCGCGCGGTGGTGTTGTCGATGCAGGGTGGTTGAATCGGCTGTCGATGGACGGTTCCTGTGATGATCGGGTTGTGGCGGGTTCTCGAAGCCAGTTGAACGCGGCTGAAGCCAGCTTCGCGATCAACAGGAAACCCATCAGCGCGGCAATCAGATACGTCATCGTGAATGATCGCCGCTCCGCACCGAGATATCCCGTGAGCTCAGCTGCGAAAATTCCCACCACGGCGATGAAAAACAGGGTCAGCACGCCGGTCACGAATGCGCCAAGCGACGATTCCGTTTCAGGCTCTGCGGCGGCGGTGTTCAACGTCTCAACAGGAGTGACCGACTCCGGCATCGGCGGGCGCGGCACGGTCGCGGGCTGCTGGCAATGAGCCAGCCACTTCTCCAACAACCCCGCGACTTCTTGCGCCGTCTGAAAGCGCCCCTCGGCTTTCTTCGCCATCAAGCGGTTGACGATAGCAATCAGCCAGTCGGGAACTTCGGCATTCACCTCGTTGATTGGTCGTGGCGTGTCGTCGCAGACTCGGCGCAGAACCGCGACGGCCGAGTCGGCTCGAAACGCGGGGCGGCCGGTACACATCGTGTAAAGGACGCTGCCGAGACTGAACAAGTCGCTGCGTTGATCGACCGGCTGGCCCATCGCCTGCTCGGGCGACATGTACTGCGGCGTCCCCGCGATCTGGCCCGACTGCGTGATTCCGACATCGTCCGTCGCGCGAGCCAAACCGAAATCGGTGATCTTCACCCGCTCGACGCCATTCTCCAGCAGGATGTTCGCCGGCTTGATGTCGCGATGGACGAGTCCCTGCTTGTGAGCGGCAGCCAGTCCCGATGCGATCTGCATCCCGATTCGCAGAATCTCTTTCAGCCCGAGCGCCCCAACCTTGTCGATCTTCTCCTGGAGCGACTGCCCGACGATGCATTCCATGACAAGCAACGGCACTTTGTTGCCGCCGCTGGCTCCGTCATCGACCGCGTGAATCGTGACGACGTGGTCGTGACTGACCGCCGCCGCCGCCTGGGCCTCGCGCAAAAACCGCTTCCGCGCCTGTGGGTTGCTCGCCAACTCGGGAGCCAGCACTTTGATGGCGACGACACGGTTGAGCTTCACGTCCATCGCCCGCAGCACGATCCCCATGCCGCCACGCCCGATGACCTCCAGAATCTCATAGCCTGCCAACCGGCCGAGCGATCCTGCCGCGTCACTCGCTTCGAGAAAATCGAGCGACACCGGCGAAGTGTCTGGCGGCGCCATCCGCGTCGCGCCGAATTCGGCCACCGGCTGATCGAGCAGGCTGTCGGGATCGAGGGCTGTTTTGAGCAGGCTCTCGACCCGAGCCTTCAACTCCGGCTTCCCGGCACAGGCTTGTTCGAGAAACGCCGCTCGTTCGCCCGAAGTCGGCAATTCCGCCGCTTGTAGAAAGATCGACTTGGCATCGTTTGGATCGTAAGACATGGCTGGCTCCCGGAAGGCTCTACCTTACCATGCGACGCCCGCCTCGAATCGTCTCACAAAATTCCGAGAATTTCCTCCGCCAGTAGGATGGGCACTCCTGCCCGTCCGGTTTTCTCCTTCGCTAAGTGATGAAATCGAAGAGCGAACGGGCAGGAGTGCCCATCCTACGACCCCTCTTCGATCGCGCACTTTAGCCACGACCGGGCATACGACCACTGTCGATAAGCCGTGGCCCGCGACATGCCGAGCAATTTGGCAACGTCTTCCAACGATTGACCGGCGAAGAAATGGAGCTTCACGACCTCAGCCGCCGTCGCATCTTCGGCGGCCAGCTTCGTGAGAGCCGCATCGAGTTCGATCAGCCGCTCCGGTCGATCATTGGTGGCGACGATGTCGTCCGGCAACTCCACCCGCTCGAACTCGCCGCCATGTTTGAGTCGCAGTTTCCGCCGCGCGTTCTCGATCAGAATCCGCCGCATCGCCTCGGCGGCGGCGGCAAAGAAGTGGCCGCGGTTGTCCCAGCGCTGGGCGTCACCATCGCTGACCAGCCGGACGTAAGCCTCATGCACCAGCGCGGTGGCCTGCAAGGTCTGGCCAGACGGTTCGTGAGCCAGCTTCTGCGCCGCGAGCCTTCGCAACTCGTCATAGATCAGCGGCAGAAGCTGTCCGGTCGCCTGCCGGTCGCCCCGCTCGATCGCGTTCAGAATCTGAGTCACCTCGTTCATGGCGGCCAATATACCCGCGAGGCGACCAGAAACTCACCATCCGAGTGACATCGTCGCGTGTTGTTGGTTCAGTTTGGGCGCGAGAGCGTCGCGCGCCAAAGCTTCACCGTTCCGGTGTTATCGGCAGAGATCAGCGTGTCGCCGTCCGGAGTGAAGGCGAGCGTGAAGATGCTGGCGGGGTGGCCTTCGAGCGTCAGACGGAGTTCGCCGGTGATGACGTCCCAGAGTTTGATCGTGCGGTCCAAACTGGCGGTGGCGAGCGTTTTGCCGTCGGGATGGAACGTCATGGCGGTGATCAGGTCGGAGTGTCCGCGCATCACGGCTTGCGGTTTCGCGGCGGCGTCTGTCGGTTTTTGGTCCCTCGCCGACGCATCGGGTTTCTGGTTGGCCGCGCGGCGGGCGAGTTCGTCATGCACGCGGCGCAGTTCCGGTTCGGAGACGTCCCACAGGAAGATCGAATGGTCGTCCTGGCACGTCGCCAGCAGGCGATCGTTGGGAGACAACGCCAGCGGCTTCCAGACATGATTCAGGGACGTCGGCGACTCCAAGACCGACAAGACTTTTTGCGTCGCGGCGTCCCAGACGACGATGAACGTCTCCCACGGCAGCACATACCGTTTGTGGATCGAGAAGATTCGCCGGCCGTCGGACGAGAAGAGAACTCCGTTGCACGAGCCGTTCCAGTGCGTGCCGGCAAAGTAACCGGTCAGGCCGGCTTGATGTTCGAACCACGTTTCCACGTTCGACGGAAACTCCGTCTCGGCCTTGGTCGCGAGGTCGAGCAGCCGCAAGCGATCCGGCCGGCCGCCGCGACTCTCCTGGCGTGCCGCGAGGAGGAGCTTCTTGCCGTCGGGTGAGAAGACCGTCGACAGCGAGCGGTTCGAGTCGTATTGCTCTGCCGGGAACTCGCGCTCGAACGTGTCTTCGAACGCGTCGCCGTCGCGGGCAAGTCGCCACAGTTGCACCGCGTGCCGGCCGGTCAACGCCATCCAGCGACCGTCCGGCGAGAAGTCGGCCCGCTCGGGTAGCCAAGGCGAATGTGGGGTCATCGGCCGAGCGGCGATGACGTGCCGTTGTTGCGTGGCCAGATCGGTTAGCGTCACGACCCGCGTTTCCGGTCCCGACGGCAGTGAACTCCACGCCGTGAACAGCGTTTTGCCGTCCGGCATCACATCCATCCCGGCGATCATGTTGTGTTCGCGTTCGTAAGGGAAACCGTTGCTTTTGTGCTTCGGACCTTTACCGAGTGACAGCTCATCCGGTCCGGGCCGCGTGTGGCTGTCCCAGAATTTGACGTGAGTCCCGCCGCTGAGTTTGTCGTTCGACACGGTAATGATCGTTCGGCTGTCCGCGCCGAATCCGACCAGGCGAATGTTGTCCGTGTTGCCGCGCAGGTCGCCGATCTGCTGCTTCGATTCAACGTCCCAGACCTGCAACGTCGTGCCGCGCCGCACGGCCAGCGTGCGGCTGTCGGGCGAGAACGTCGCGCTCGGCTGGAACATGTTGTCCATCGGGGTGACGGGGAATGCATGCAGCTCCATGCCAGACTTCGCATCGAACAGCTTGACCACCCGCCAACCGCCCGCGCGCATCGTGTCGCCGTCCCAGACGTAGGGACAACCGGCGGCGTATCTGCCATCGGGAGAGAACGTCAGTCCGGGGACGGCCGTCGGCAGCGTCGCGTCCGGATTCGCGCCCAAAACGTGGGCGACGGTGACTTTGTCGTCGGAATTGCCGCTCCAAACGAGCGACTGGCTATCGGGCGTGAATCCGAAATTGACCAGAATTGCGTGGACTGGGTCCAACTGGACGTTCCGCAACAGCCTCGGCTCACCGACGCTCGGTCGGTCGCCGTCGGGCTGCTCCGGAATGTCCCACGCCGCGAACGTGTGCATCACCTGGCCGTCCGGCTTGGGATGGAACAGGTACGTCGCCGCGATCCGTTTTCCATCGGGTGAGATCGCGATGCGGTCGCCCAGGTCGAAGCTGGGCAACGGAATGCTGTTTCGTTTCGTCAGTGTCTGCGTGTCCCAAATCGTGATCCGGGGCGATCTCATTTCCCGTGAGCCGGAGCGGCTCTTCTCGTCGCCGTGCCAGACCATCGGGTGATCGAATTCGACCGTCGCGAACAGCCGGCCGTCAGGGGAGAACACCAGTTCCTCATACATCTTATCCATGCCAAAACTCTGCGGGTCGTCGCCCGGATCGGCGATCGTGTGGCGGAGCGTGCCGGTCGTCAGATCCCAGAGCTTGATTTCACTCAATGTGCAATCGTCGCCGCTCTGCTTGAAAATCCGTCCGTCCGTGTAGCCGGCCGCCAGCCAATGTCCGTCCGACGAGATGGCAAACTCGACCGCCCGCATGCCGGCCGACGCGATCGGGATCGTCCGCGACTGCCGATGCGTCTGCCGCCACAGGTATCGCCACTCGAAGCTGCGCAGGTCTTCGGAGTTTCCCGTTTGCGACTTGGTGGACGAGTCGGTGACAAGAGGCGGCTTGTGCTGATCCAGCAGTTGCACCGTCCGCAGCACGTTGCCGTTCTTCCAGGCGTCGTGCGCGAGGTTCATGTGCGCGGCGAAGAGGTTGCGCTGCGCGATCTTTTCGCTGGCGTCGGCGCGGTCCCGTTCCTGAAGCGCCACCCGCTCGGCGCGACCTGCGCGGATCGCTTGCCAAGCGGCGATGGTCAAGCCGGCGAGAACAGTCAGCACGATCAGGCTCGCCGCGACGACCGGCCCTTGATTTCGCCGCATGAACTTTCGCAGCCGATACGCCGCCGACGGTGCGCACGCATCGACCGGCTCGTTGTGCAAATAGTGCTCGATGTCTCGCGCCAACCCGTTGGCTGTCTCGTAACGCCGGGTGCGGTCCTTCTCCAACGCCTTCATCACGATCCAGTCCAATTCACCGCTGACTTCTCTCGTCAATTTCGCGGGATCGAGTTTTCGTTGTGCCGAAAGCGACGGCAGCGAGTCGCGCGATTCCGTCAGCCGTGTACTGGGCTTCGGCGGCTCTTGCTCGCGAATGATTCGCAACACTTCGGTGATCGCGGCTTTGCCGAGTTGCTGCTTCGTCAGCGGCGTCGAGCCGGTTAGCAACTCATAGAGCAGCACGCCCAGACTGTAGATGTCTGAGCGAGTATCCACATCCAGCGCGTTGAATTCCGCCTGCTCGGGACTCATGTATTCCAGCGTCCCGACGATGCCGCCGAAACCGGTGAACATCGTCCGCTCGGTGAGCTGCTGCCCCATCGCCTTGGCGACACCAAAGTCGATCACCTTCGGCACCGGCCGGCCGTCGTAGCTGGCGATCATCACATTCGACGGCTTGAGGTCGCGGTGAATGATCCCCTTCTGATGCGCGTGCTGAATGGCCTGACAGACCGGCACGAACAATTCCATGCGCTCGCGCGGGGTGAGTTGATGCTCGTCGCAATACTTCGTGATCGTCACCCCCTTCACGAGTTCCATGACGAAATACGGTCGCCCGGCCTCGGTCGTGCCGGCATCGAGCACCCTGGCGATGTTGGGATGATCCATCAAAGCCAATGCCTGCCGCTCCGCCTCGAACCGCGCGACCACTTGAGCCGTATCCATCCCCGGCTTGATGACCTTGAGCGCCACCATCCGTTTGACCGGCGAAGTCTGCTCGGCCATGAAGACCGTTCCCATGCCCCCCTGGCCGATTTCCTGCAAGAGCTTGTACGGCCCGATTCGCGAACCGATGACGTCGTTCGCCGACTTCTCCGGAATGACGGTCGGCGCGAACTCTGGGACCGGGTGCTTCAGAAAACTCACCGCCTCGTCGTGCGACTTGAGCAGCGCGTCCAGTCGAGCCCTCACGTCGGGGCGGCCGGCGCATTCTCGATCCAAGAAGGCCGTTCGCTCGGCGGGAGACGCGAGTTCCAGAACTGCCGCAAAAAGGGTTTCTTCGTTCATGCCAGACTCCGGATGAAGATTGTGCCGCTGAATTTGTGCGACGTCATCTCTTCATGCGAAATCCGCGACCGATTCCCCTCATGAGATTTGCAGGAAGTGCCCGTCCACCATCCAGCACGCTCGTGCGACTCACGATTCTTCGCGCGTGATCTCGCAATGCAGCCAGGCTTTTGCGTAGGCCCAATGCCGCTCTGCGGTCGCGACCGAGATCCCCAGCACCCGCGCGGCTTGCTCGGTCGTCAGCCCGCCGAAATACCGCAGTTGGACCAACTCCGCCTTGTTCGCATCCACAACCGCGAACCGCTGCAACGCCTCGTCCAAAGCCAGCAACTCGTCATCTCGTTCCGAGGTCGCAGGCTCGATGTCTTCGAGATTCTCTCGTCGCCATTCGCCGCCCCCTTTCAGGCTCCGCTTGCGGCGCGCGTTTTCAATCAGAATCCGCCGCATCGCCTCGGCCGCCGCTGCGAAGAAGTGCCTGCGATTGTCCCAACGCTCGGCATCGCCGTCGCCGACCAGCCGCATGTATGCCTCATGCACCAGCGCGGTGGCCTGCAAGGTCTGGCCGGACGGCTCGTGAGCCAGCTTCTGCGCCGCGAGCCTTCGCAACTCGTCATAGATCAGCGGCAGAAGCTGTCCGGTCGCCTGCCGGTCGCCCCGCTCGATCGCGTTCAGAATCTGCGTCACGTCGCTCATGGCCGCCAATATACACGCGCCGCTTGCGGAACAACTCGTCGAAGCCGTTCTGCGATCAGGTCACCCGGTCAGGGGACGGCCACGGTGTCAATGGCCATGTCCCACATCCCGGATGCGACCACATTGGTCTGCGAACCGCCGGGATCGGGCGTTTCTCCGGGGCGTGAGGCGTAATAGACGCCCCACTCGCGCGCCTTGCTGCACAGGGTGGCCGGGTCTGAAGGCTTTGCGGAAGTCCCGGAATCCTCGATGTGACCTGCGGTTGGTTTTCGTGGCCATCCGCTGTGCTTCTGATCCCGCCATGCAGTCGATGCGATAGGACTCGTCACTTCGGAGCCGTATCGACATCGGGCAGTCGTACCAGTCCCTCGTGGAGCAATGACAGAATGCCGAACAGAACCACGGTGCCGACTGGAACTGCTTCCAATCCGCCCAAGCCAGCCATGACGCCGAGGGTTCCGGGCACGGCAGCGGCTCCGATCATTGCGGCTCCGACCTGGAGTCCGATGGCATGAGCCGATAACGCCATCCCCAGCCGCTGCGGAGTCCGGGACATCAGGCAAGGGAAGACGGGAGCCAGCCCGAACCCCGCGAGTGACAACCCGAGGAACGCCGCTTCAACGGGGAGACGTGCCGCGAACAGTAACGCGCCAGTCCCCGCACCGAGCAGGCAATACCGAAGAAGGCGATCGATCTCGACTCGGTCGGCGATGAGTCCAGACACGACGCGCCCCGCTCCAATACTTCCCCAATAAACCCCGACCGCAATACCGGCGATGCGCGGGCTGACATGTCGCGACTCCGTCAACACCGTGAACGTCCACTGGCTGAATGTCACCTCCAGGCCGGTGTACAAGAAGAAGACAGCCATCTGGAGCCATACGGCCGAGTACCGCAGCGCACTCCCGGCACCAACGGGCAGCCGAATTGGCGAGGCCGTTGGCGATGTCGCTCCCCAAGACTGATGAGTGATCAGGAACAGGATCGACATGGCCAGCATCGTCCCTCCCACAGTCGAATAGCCAGCGCTGTAGTGGCGACCATTGGCCAGCACGGACGACATCACGACCGGACCGATTAACGCTCCGAAGCAGTAGCAGGCGTGCAACCAGATCAAATGTCGAGCCGACATGTGGTGAGCCGCGTACCCATTCAGTCCGGAGTCGATCGCCCCCGACCCGAGACCATGAATCAACGCACAAAACACGAACGCGACCCACATCGTTGAGAAGGCGAACCCAAACATGGCGGTCGCTACGAGACCAGTACTCACTGCCAACACCAGGCCGATGCCGAGGCTGTGCATCAGGCGGCCGGCGAAGAAACTGCTCATCAAATACCCGAGGCCCGAGACCACCAGGACAAGCCCCACGGCCGCCTGACGCAGATGGAAGGTCTCCCGAACCGACGGCCAAGCCACTCCGATGACCGCATCCGGCAGCCCAAGACTGACGAAACCGATAAAGGCGAGACCGAGCAGGAAAGTACCGGGGCGAGCGGTCAAGGGGCGGTTCATGGTGGCAAGTCCTTTCACCCGAATTATTCATGGTCACACACCAACCCGAAGTGTAAGCGAGGGCGCCGTCACGGTTCGCCCTCGCTTACACTTCGGGTTGGTGTGCGGCAGTCCGCTTCCTCCATGAGGAGGCCATGAATTATCCGGGTTCATGCCATCATTGAAGCGGAGCCTCCAAAGAACCACCGTGAGTCGAAGGAGATGAGCCGGCCAGTTGTAGCCGGTCTGTCATGTGTGGCGACAGACTCCTCCTTCGCCCGATTTCAAGTTTCTCGTTCCCAAACTCCCACTTGGAAACGCATGTCTTTAAAGCTCCGCTTCGTCTTCGATCATCAAGCAGAGCTTGGAAGACAGAGGGTTCCCCGGCCGGAGCTTGGGAACCAGCAGAGGGTGGTCACCTCACCGCGGTGTTTGCAAAGAACACCTGCAAGCGAAGGCACTCGCCCATGACGCCAACGCGCGCCTGGCTTAGTGAGCGGCGAGGCGGAAGCAGAGCATTGCGACTGCGGCGAGCACGGCCGCGCCCAGCAGTCGGCTGTGGGGCAGGACGATCCGGTCCACATCAATCGGCTTGTCGAGGCGTTCCAGCATCTTGCTGGAATCAAACCAGGCCCCGCCAAATTCAGCGACGCATTGGAATGTCTTGGGGCTCACCACGGCCACAAGCCCGATAACGCCCGCAAACGCCAGCAGAATCCAGGAGCACGGCTCCCAAATACGCCCCACCAGAATCATTATTGAGTTCATGTTCGATCGTCCTTCGAGCCCACAGAGATGCCCAATCAAGGAATGCAAGGCAACTCTAGGTCGAGATCAAACGTTGTCAAATCGAACGAAAGATTTGCCCACCACCCACGCACATGGCCAACACGGAAGGGTGCCGTCGTTACTTGGTGGTCACATCTTCCGGCATGGTGGTCACATCTTCCGGCCCGAAGGGCCATCCATTCTCCTAGCCAGGGCCAACGGCCTTGGAATCAAGTCGTCTCTCGCACAAGAGGCCCAACGGGCCGGCAATTCTTCTGTTCTTCGGGCAACGTCGAGTTGGATTCGAGAAGTTCCTGCGGAATGTAGTGATGAACTGTCGGCCCGTTGGGCCTCAAATCTTCCAGCGACACCTTTCCCAGGGCCGATGGCCCTGGCT
>JANODP010000269.1:0-24317 GCA_031412755.1 Schlesneria sp.
CGGACGAGATCGGATTCTCGGCATCGGTGCAGACCGTGACCGCCGTCCGTCCGAGGCCGATCTCGTCGAGTTTCCTGCCGAGCTTCTGGAATTTGCCTCCATCCATCTCGAAGACCGGCAACTCCACTCCATCGAAGCCCCATTTCTTGAGGTTCTCCAGAATCGGGTAATGCTCTTCGGTCACGTCGGACGTCCAGAGCAGCATGTTCATTCCGTACTTCATCGCAGATGTTCCCTGAAAGTGTGAAGCGTGTTGTAGAAACGTGAAGGCCAATCGATCGCCGGTGGCGATCTCAAACTGAAATGACGGGCATGGCAAAGTGCTCGGCCGGAAGGAGGTCCTCCACGCGCTGGCGGACGATCTCACGCGCAGCCGCCAGCGCGGACGCGGCCTCCGGCGGAAGCGGCGACAGTTTGACCCGCGACAAAACTTGATTCAAGCGACTTAGTAATCGCCCGTCGTCCGAGTAGCAGCGTAAGAACTGTTCGCGTCGAAACAGGTTGATGAACCACGCGAGCCGATCCGTCGGCTGCCGCGCCATTTCGTTGATGGCCGCCTCCACCGCCAGCGGGTCCACCTCACCGAGAACCCGCCAGTATTCCTCAAACCGCCCGGGAAACCGCTCGATCAGGATCGCGTCGAGCAGCAGTTCCATGCCGACGTGGCCGAGGAAACCGCAATGGTACCTGTCATCCGCACCGAGTCGTTCGCGGAAGATCCGCGTCAGTTCGCCGGTCACTTCGACAAACCCGCGCGTGGCGTGGAACCAGTCGTCGTCGCGCAGATGCCGCAGCGTTCCGGCCGCGACTTCGGCCCGGATGGTTCCGCTCGCATCGGCCCACGGCCCGAGGTGCTGCGGCCGGAACCGAACCTTGCGATCGGCAACCGACAACCAATCCGGCACGGCCGTCCCCGCCACGAAGTAGGGTCGGTCAAGGTGGTTCAGGGCGTGAGCGAAGTAGTTCATTGATCGGGGTGTCTGCCTGTCGTACCGGCTGTTTCGCGGGCGGCTCCGCATCGGAGTTGCCCGCGTTCTTGAGCAGCTCCGCCATCTCTTCCTGAAACTGTTTGAGTTTGTCTTCGCTCAGGTACTGTTTGATCAGCTCGGCCATTTCGTCGCAGAGGCGGTTGATACGGGTTTCGGCCGCGCGATCCCGGCGGGCCTTCGCCGCGTTGACCGCCGGGACACGAATGGCCGACAGCCTGTCGAGAAACGATTTCGGATCCGGCAGCTTGGACAGATCGTCCAGTTTTGAACGGACCTGCTGCCAGTCGTTCTGCTTGCCCGCCGACCGGATCGTCGCGAACTGCGTGTTGCGGACGCCGACGGCATCGATGAGTTCGCCCTGCAACATCTGCACGTCGGCCTCGGCCGTCAGCCGCGCGGCGTCGTCGGGAACTTCGAGCCGCACTTCGGCCACACTGCCCGGGACGAACGGGACACGCGCCAACAGATGCTGACCGCTGTAGGCAAACAGCCAGACGAGCGGTCGCTCGGGATCGGTGGGAACGGTGACCAGGCCGCGTCGATCGGTGAGCAGTTCGCGCAGCAGATGTTCTTGGTGCGCGACGTCATCGTCGGGCTTGGGAAGCAGCGGGGAGCTGCGCAGTTCGATGCGATGTGCGACCAGCGGCAGCGACGGCTTCGTCTGTGTGGCCAGTTCCAGGCGGGTCGTCGCGTGCTGCGGACGGACGGCCACGACGAGCGTGTCGATGCGGCTGCGCTGCTTGGCGCTGATGGGCGAACGCAGGCCGCTGCCGATTTCGCAGGTGACTCGCGCGCCATCGACCTCGGTCGCCATCAGACAAGTCCACGGGATCGGCTGCATTTTCTCGATCCGCAGCTCGCGATTGCGCACGGCAATCGACGGTACGAACGAATCATTCGGGCGGGCCAGGGCGAACGCGTCATCCGGTGCGGCGAGCGATCCCGCCTGAAGCCGCACGCGCGCCGTCTTGCCATCCACATCCTCCACGACTCCGAGCGGACGAAATGCGAGCCGACAGAGCTTGAGGATCTCGACCGGCACCTCGCGCGGATCGGTCACGCGGACGCCGACGGCTGCGGTGGCGACTTGAATCTCGGGCTGCCACGACCGCACGTCAATCTGGTAACCGGGCCGGGCGGCCTGCACGGCGGCGACGAACCAGACATCCACCGATTCGCGGTCCTCCACCTCAATGCCGGCGCGTTCCATCCATTTCGCGGCCTCGAGCCGCGCGAGGCCCTGCGCGTTGACCGGCTGCAACCACGTTATCGACTCGACCTGAAGCCGCCACATCTCACCGATACAGCGCTGCGCGGTGCGGCGGGTTTCGTCGAGAACGTCCTGCTGAGCCGCTGCCGAAAGGGGCGGAGCGTCGAACGCCACCAGCAACCGAACGCGATACGGACGCACGTCGAGCGGCAGAACGGCGGGCTTGTCGGCGGCGTGCGCGGACCAGCCCGCACCAAGCAGAAAGGTCAGTGAAAAGTGAAAAACGAGAATTGGAAAGTGCAAAGTGTGCAAGAAACCGAACAGCGCGAGCATGCCCCGCTGCGATTCTCTTCCACTTTGCACATTGCACGTTGCGCTTCTCACTCTTCACTCCCTGCCATCCACTATCCACTGCCCACTATCCACCCCACTTCAAGGCGTCTCCTGCGGATACCACGATTGCAGTGTCCACCGTTCGACATCGTCGTAGGCGTGCATCGGTCTGGCAGGCAGCCCCACCAGGTTTCGCCGCGCCACCAGGTACTCGTCCACCTCCCACAGCGGAACGTAGCGGGCTTCGGTCAACAGGTCGGCCAGCAGTCGATGCAGCAGTTTGGTCGCCGTCGTCCAGTCGATGGTTCGCTCCAGTTCCAGAAGTGCTCGCCGCGTTCGTTCGGGGAGCGGTTGCAGGGCCGCGACGTTCGCATCCGCCTGCAGGGTGAGCAGGGGCCAGATGTCGGCGACCGGTTCGACAAACCTGGCCGTTCGGTAGCAGATGTCCCAGGCCTCGTCGGCGTCGTCGACTGCAGGAGGCGCGTCGTCGAGCAGTTTCACATTCAGGCCGACGCGCTTCCAATTCTCGATCATCACGCGAGCCGTCTCGCGCACGGTGGGATCGGACGGACACCACAGCTTCAGCGCGGGCAGCGTTCCGCCCGCTCGTTTCCTGGCCGCCAGCGCCAGTGCGGCGGCGAGTTGCGGATCGTAGGCCGGTTGTTCGAGCAGCCGGTTGTAACCGTAGCTCTTCGAGGCGAAGGGTCCGGTCACGAGCCGCGCGTGCGAGGCGGGAGCACCGTTCAACACGAGTTCACTCAACAGGCGTTCGCGCGGAATCGCGTGCAGAATCGCGCGCCGCAACTGACTGTCACGCAGGGCCGCCGTCTTGGGCTGGAACATCAGGAAATGAGACTGCGGCAGCGCATAGGGCATCACAAAGAAGCGGCCATCGTCCTGAAGGGCCTTCAAATCTCGCAGGTCGGCGTGCGGCAGAGCCGTCACTTCGCCCCGCAGCAGTCCCTGCAAAGCCGTCTCCCACGAGTCGTAGCGGATCTCCACGATCTCATCGACGTGCCGCTGGCGGACCGATGTCGGTTGCGGACGCACACGACGAAACACGGCCTGTCGTTCGTCGCGTGAGACGTCCTCGAATCGCTGTCGTCCCAGTCCCGTCGATGTCTTGCCGGTCGGGGTTTCTTCCAATGACGGTGACTCGGGCTGCACTCCGACCGTGAATTGCCAGAGCGATTCGAGACGGAGTGGCAGGCGGCGAAACTGGACGGTGAATTCGGACGGGCTTTGCACCGTCATGCCCGAAACGAACCCGGCCAGCCGTTCGTCGAAGGTGGAACTGGCGGGATCGAGTCGCGACGACAGCTCCTGGTGCAGATCGGCCGACGAGATGACCGACCGCGACTCCCAGTCGGCTCGCTTCAATTTGAGCGTGAACCGAACCTGCCGCCCCAGATCGGTCGGCTCCCACGTCTCGAAGAAGGCGGAACGATAGCGCACGCCCTGATCGTCGATGCGCGTCGGCTCGAACAGCGGTGCGGTCGTCAGCAGCCGCGCACGATCGTCCGCGTCGGAGAGAAACGGGAGGCGGGTCGTTTCGCCGGGCAGCCGCATCACGCCGACTCGCAGACTCTGGTGCCTGTCGGTCAGTTCGCGATGCGCGTCTTTCAAGCCGGGCGCTTCGGGCCAGATGCGCGCCGCGCGATCGACGATCCCGACGGCGGCAGCCGCTTCGCCGCGCGCCGCCGCCGCGCGGGCCTCATCGATCGTGGCGGTCGCCTTCGCGATCAGATCGCCCTTCCATTTCTGCACGATCGAATGGTCCGGCTCGCGGGTGGCGAGCCTGTTCAGAAAGTGACGAGCCTGCCGGTAGTCGTGCTGTTCGACGAGCGGCGCGATCTGGTGATCGATCACGTCTCCCAACCGTGCCGACAGTCCTTCGATCGCCGAATCGGGCTTCCAGATCTCTTCGAGCAGTCGCAGGGCGCCTTCAAAATCGCTCCGCGCCGCGTGCTGTTCCGCGTCTTTGAGGATCAGCCGGACATACGCCTCCTCATACTTGGGCCACGCCGGCAGCAGCACGTCGTCCTTGAATGGCGGATCGGGACGCGGAAAATCTTTCGGCCGCACGAACCGCAACTTCCTGCGGAGCGCCGCCAATTCCTCGTCCAGCTCCTTCAGTTCCCTGTTGATCGCATCAATGCCCGTCTCGAGGTCGGTCTCGCGTTTCTTCACCGCTCCCGTGCGCGGCTTCGTCCGGAGTTCGTCTCGTTCCTTGCGGAACTCTTCCCGCCGGGCCGTCAGCGATTCGGCCTCGGCCTGATTCGCCCGCTCGTCCGCTTCGAGGTCCGCCTGGATGCGGGCGTTGTTGTCACGATGCCGGCGATTGACGACCAGCAGCAGATCGTAGGCCAGCGGCACCAGGCCTTCGTCGATCAGTTTCTCGACGCGCCGCAACACCAAGTCTTCATAGTGAACGATGAGCAGGGCGTGCCGCGTGTCGAACTGGTAGTCGGGGTCGACACTGTCGTCCAACAGCGTGACCGGGAATTTCAGCAGGGCCTGTTTCGTTTCCTGCACCTTGTCGCGGGCCGCCGTCACTTTGGCTTCGATGGCCCCGCGCAACTCGTCGACGTTCAGATTGCGGTCCCGCACCAACTGCTGATCGACTTCCGCCGACCGGGCGGGCTTGTACTTGAGCACGCGGTTGTAGGTCGCCTCGGCCTGCTTCTGCTTGAGGGTCAGCTTCATCACCGGATCGGGACGCGGCATCACCGGCTCGACAACGAGCACGTCTTCGGTCCGGAGCACGATCCAATCCACAGGCTTCTTCCGCAGCAGGTCCTCGGCCGACGGCAACTCCAGCTCTTTGTATTTGGGAAGCGATCCGTCGCCGACTTGTGCGTGAGCGAGAGGCGGCAGACTGACCGCGACCAGGCCGAGAACGAACAGGAACACAATCCATTGACGCCACGCGCTCATGGTGGCCCTCCCGCTTCGATCCGGTAGACCGTGCCATCGCACGCGACGGCAAACAGATCGTCTCCCATCACACGCAGGCCGAGACTCAGCACCTGAGGCAGTTCCAACCGCCGCGATTCCTTACCGGTCGCCGGATCGACGGCGAGGACCAGGCCGTCGCGGCACGCCACCCAGATCTGGCCAGACCATTCCACGGGCGCTCCCGCCGGCCGACGTCCGGCGAGCGGCATCGACCAGCGTTCGGGAAGTTCCTTCCCAGCGGAGACCGCCTGCAGGTTGTCGCCCCCCTCCCAGACGAGCAGCGTCTCACCGACAGTCCAGACGCCGCGCACCGGGACTGCGAACGAACGCTGCCCATCGACGTCGAACGATCTCGCGTTGAGCTGTCTCACCGCACCCGACGCATCGGCCACGAACAGCATCTCGCCGCGCAGGGCCGGAGCCACATCGACCGGCTGATCGAGTTGCAGCCTGGCCGCACCCGCCAGATGCGGCGCGTCGGTCGTGCGCAATTGCACACGGGTCAGCAGACCGGCGTCATCGCACGCGATCAACTCATTCCCATCGAGCCGCACCAGGAACCGCCAGCGGTGCCGGGCGTTCTCGCCCACCGGAGCGAGCCAGTCCTGCGCGGGTTTCTTCCCCGCGCCGAGCGGCAGCAGCTTCAATCGCGCCGCCAGCGGCACGACCAGACCATCGTCGAGCAGCACGGGATTCGCCTCGACCAGATCCCCCTTCGCCAGTTTGAGCGTGGCGTCTGTCTGCCCGGTTCCGCCCACGATCCAGACCAGCGACGTTTCGCCGGTCGCGGCCAGCGTGAGACGTCCGTCGTGCAAGCGCGTCGCGAGCAGCGGCTGCTTCACCGCCGGCGGCAGTTCGAATTCCGTGGCCGCCTTCAACTCGACGCCCCCCTGCTTCAAACGGTTCGGGCCGAGCGAAACGATCTGCCCCGCCTCGTTGACGCTCACAGCTCCGCCATCGCGAGCCGCCGTCAGTTCGAGCGGCTCGGCCCCGACGACGATGCGCCACGGGCTCAGCATGCGCTCGCGGTCCACGGCCGAGAACACCACCGCATCGTGGAACGGCGCCTTCCGGCCGACGAAGAACTGCTCACCCACCAACTGCA
This sequence comes from Schlesneria sp., assembly GCA_031412755.1. Classification (GTDB taxonomy): domain Bacteria; phylum Planctomycetota; class Planctomycetia; order Planctomycetales; family Planctomycetaceae; genus Schlesneria. The sequence continues at coordinate 6,596 of JANODP010000269.1, forward strand.
ACGGTTGCGAGGCGATTCCCGGCGCCTGGGCGTTCTGGTCCATGCGAATGGTGTCGGCTCCGATCTCGAACCGGCGGAACGCCGAACTCGCCGACCAGAATTGTCGATCCGGTCCGAGGACCACAAACATCGGCCCGCCGTATCCCTCCTTGACGCGGTACTGTGCGACGGGAGCCAATCCCGCGCGACCCACTTCATCCGTGACCGAGAACGCCGCGAGATGCTCGTTGCTCGAAGGGACGACCAACTGGTTGCCGCGCAGCACGGGTGCGTCCCGCACCGCGCCGATGACGCGCGCCCCGGTCAGTTCCACGAGCGGCTCGGCCGGCTGACTGGCGTCCCAGACCCGCAGCCGCGTGCTGTCGGCCTTGTCGTTCTCGCACAGCAGCAGCAGCTTGCCCATCGACACCGGCGGCGCGACGACGGCACCGGCCGCATGATCGGTGAACGTCATCGCCGCCGCACCCAACGGTCGCAGGGTCAGCGCGTAGATCATCGCCATGTCGCCGGAGATCAACAGGTACTTGGCGTCCAGAGAGAGGGACGGCGGGCCGAGAACGTTCTGCGAGAACGTCACCTTCGCCGTGAGCCGCCCCGAGTCGAGATCGATCCGGCACAACGCGCGGTCGTCCGTCGCGAGATAGATCTGTCCCTCATGAACCAGCGGAGCCGATCGCGGCCGCGCGTCGAGCTTCTGCCGCCAGATCAGCTTCCCCGTCGCCGGCTGACAGCAGACCAGCGCCTGCCGCCGCGAATCGTAGAGCAGCATCGAAGGTTGAGAGGCGTCGGCCAGCAACGGAAAGAACGGAGCCTCGAGGCCGATGACTCGCCGCCAGACGAGTTCGCCGGCCACCGTGTCGACCGCGTAACAACTGTCCTTCGCCAGCACGTAAGCCACGCGTCCGGCGGAGACCTCCTCCGTGCGCGACCGCGTGTGGAACAGACCGAGGGCCGACACGGGCGGGGCGGCTTCATCCTCGTTGGTTTCGGCTGCCCGTTCGGTCTCGTCGGTCGCAATGACCGACCGTTCCAGATCGAGAGCCTTCTGCAAGGCGGCCTTGACCCGCTTCTGGTTGCCGTAATCCGGAAAACGCCGGACGAGCTTTTCCCGCTCCGCCAGTGCCACGATCGGCTGCCTGTTCGTCAACGCCGTCTCCACCGCCTCCATCGCCGCGTCGAAGGTGTTCTGCTTGCCGATCGCCTTCTCGGCGGAGTCCTTCGCCTCCTTGATCCGGGCGAGTGCCGCCGCAGGGGGATTGGTCGGATCGGCGTACCGCTCCATCAGCGCGCGGGCTTCGTCCGAGACGATCAGCAACTCGGCATCGCGCGCGGTTTCGGCGGTCCGCGCCGCGCCGAGCGAAATCTCCTCCGAGAGCTTGAACAGCGTCGGATGCAGGTCCGCAAAGTCGGATTCCGCGCGGTGGTTGGAGATCAGTTTCTGCAACTGTTCGAGGCCGCGTTTCCAGGCGGGTGACGCGCCGGTCGTCTCCCTTTGCACGAGTGCCTGGTCCAGCCCGCGATCGACCTGCCGGCGCAGCGCGTGTTGTGGAAACGTCTTCACGAACGTCTCGAACGAGTTGACCGCCTGGGCCGCCTGCCCGTTGCTCAGTTCGCTTTGCGCTTGGGCGTACAACCGCGACGCCCGCTCGCGCGCCATCAGGAACCAGAAGATACCCGTGACGAGCAGCAAGACCACACCGCCAATGCTCAGTCCCATCACCAACGGCGAGGTAAAAATATCCTGCTCGCCCGGCCGTCGGCGTCCGGTGGGAACCGAAAGCAGGGCTCGATCCGGCTTCGACGGTACGCCGGCCCCCAACTGCTGCGGTCCAGATTGTCGCGTGCCCGTCTCGGCTTCGTCGTCCTCATCATCGAATCCCGCGACGGGCAACTCCTGCGACTCGGTGTAGACCGCCCCCATGAACAGCGACATGTCTTCCACAGGCTTGGCGGGCGGTGCGGACGGTGCGGACGGTGCGGGTGGTGCGGGTGGACGCTTCGGCTTCTCGGGGCGAGTCGACTTGACTTCGGAGTCGGCTAACTTCAACCCGGGGGAGTCGGCGGACTTCAACACGGGGATCGGCGGAGGCGGCTTGATCGCAGGGAAGGCTTTCCCGCGATGGGGCTCTTCGACGGGTTTGAATTCGACATCCGCGACTTCTGCGGCGGGGTCGAGAAAAACCAGATCGAGACTGCCGACGCGAACCACGTCACCGGATTGAAGCGTCGCCCGTGCGACGGATGTCCCGTTGAAATCGATACCAGAGGCCGTCGCAGCCGTGACCTCGAACGCCGTCTTGTTCCAACTGACGCGGCAATGCATGGCCCCCACGCCGTCTTCGGGCACGCAGACATCGTTGAACGACTGGCGACCAATCGACAACGGTTGAGAGCGCGACAATTCGCGCTGTTCCTCGGAACCGTCGGTGTATTGAAGTATCAGAAACGGCATGGTGTGAATCGGGAGTTGAGGGTCGAGAGTCGAGGGCGAATTGCCGAGGGTGGAGAGTTGAGAAACTTTGTTCTGACCATCAACTCTCCACCCTCAACCGTCAACCGTCCCGTCTTCCTACTCGCTGTCGTCGGAAATCGCCAGTCGCACGCGCTCCATGCCCGCTTCGTGGCCCGAGTCGAGCACGGCGACCGTCATTCCGTGCGAGGCGTCTCCGTTGCCGACCACCAGCATTTTGGTGGACTGCCTCGCACCAAAACGGAGCTCCTTCAGCTTGGCCACCAAGTCCTGAATGTCCTGCACCGCCACTCCGTCCACCTGGATCGCATCGTTTTTGTCGATGCGGACGATGACATACTCGTCGTCGGACTCGGGGTCTTCGGTCTTCTGCTCGCGACCGGCACCCTTCTGCGGATCGGGGCTGGGCATGAGGATCGCCGAATCGAGCGACTGCATCGACGTCACCAGAAAAAAGATCAGCAGGAAGAAGACGATGTCCACCATCGCCGTCATGTCGATCAGTTCTTCGTGGTCGATGTGAGGTAGCGGTTTGACGAGTGGCGGCTCGCCCTCGTCGGCGAGGGACGTGTTGGCCGTGACGGCGGGACGCCGTGCCGAGGCAGGTTTGACCGGTGCGGGAGCCCGCGGTACGTCGAGCTTGCGGCCGCAGCCGGGACAGGCCGCAACCTGGCCGGCCAACGCGTCGTCAACTTTCAGCTTCGTACCGCAGCGTGGACAGGCAAACCGAACCGACACGACAGGCTACTCCTTTTCGATGACGGCCAACTTGAGTTCCATACCGGGGACCGCCGCGGCCACCGCGGCCACGCGCGCCACGTCGCGCAGCCGCACATTCTTTTCGGCCTTGATGAGGACCGTGTTCTTCTGTGACCTCACACCCTCCTCGACGGCCGCGCGAATGGCCTTCTCCTGCTCCTCTTTCTCGATCAACGGTTCGCCTTCGCGGCCGTCGCCGATGTAAACCTGACCGGCCGAGCGATCGACGCCCTCAATGATCGAGACGATGACGGAGGCGTCACGATCGGCCGCCACGCAGTATTTGGCGACGGGCAGGTTCAACTCGCCCATCGCCGCGCCGATCGTGGTGACCAGAAAGTAGATGTTCATCATGAACACGAGGTCGATCATCGCGGTGATGTCAAAGTTCGCATCGGCCTGCACGGTGCGCGGCGCCGCTAGGGGATTATCCGGATCGTCGAGACTCGGCGAGTTTGAGGCGGAGGTCATGCGCGGCTCCGGTCGTGGCCTGAAAGGATGAGGGATGAAAGATCAGAGATGAGAGATGAGAGATGAAAGAGAAGCTCGCCGTCCGGTACACATCGCTGATCCTTCATCCTTCATCCGTCATCCGTCGCTCAGTGGCTGGTGCGGAAGTGTTCGAGCACCTGCGTCAGGCTGGAGGCCAGCGACTCCTGAAGCAGCCTCAGCCGGATCGACATGCTGGACAGAATGTATCCCAGCGGGATGGCGGTCCCCAGTCCCATCGCCGTGCAGATCAGGGCGATACTAATTTCGTCGGCGATCTGCGACGGTTGGATTTTCTCGCCGGTGCCGATGCGCCCGAACGCCGCCATCATCCCCAGCACGGTCCCGAACAGACCGAGCAGCGGTCCGTTCTTGATGACGGTGATGATCCAACTGACGCGGTATTCGAGATCCGCCAGAATGTCGCGCTGCATGGAGGTCGAGACCCGTTGACGAAGCTGGTGAAACTCCTGCCCGCGGTTGGCGATCATCAGCAGCACGAGTCGTGGCAGGGCGCGAAAGTCGTAGTCGCACAGCTTGGCCGCCGAGTCGTAGTCCTTCTTTTGCAGATGCCCCTGCAATTCGTCGATGAACGCCGCCTCGGCTTCGACCGAGCGAAACCGAAGCTGCGACAAACGCCGCCAGTTCAGAATCACGCAGTACATGCCCCACAAAAAATTGAGGGCGAGAAACCCGTAGCTGAATTTCTCCAGATACTTGACCAGTTCGGTGGTGTGCATCTCAACTCCTTGGCAAGCCGATCTCGGACACGAATGCGGGGCGATGCTACAGAGCGCCGCGGCGGTTCTCAATCACCGGCACCGGGTTGCCGTCCACCCCCTTGTCTGGCCGTCCGACTTTTCCGAAAGTCGGACGGTTCTCCGGGGTGCGCCCCCCTGAGAGAAGCCCGGCTAACAAACCCAGCCGGACTTCTGTGGTCTCGGACAACCATGCGAATGGGAATGAATTCACTGGAAATAGATCTGACGTGTGACGGCAAACTGATAGCCAGCCCCCGCCACCTGGACGATGAAATAGGTCCGGCGAATCTGACCCACGGGACGGTTCTTGTATTCGCGTTCGAGTTGGGCCAGTTTGGCTTCGGTCGCCTTGGAGTAGAAATGGAAGATCGGAGTGTCTCCCCGCACTTCCACGTTCGCCCGCTTGAAGAGGTCCACGTCGGCGCTGCGGCGTTCACCACCCTGCCACGTCATGTACAGACGCTGTTCGTCCTTTCCGGTCTTCACGTAGCGGACTTCGGGAACGGGCTGGTTCACCTTGGAGAGATACGCCAGCCGGCCGTCGGGCAACAGCGCACCCAGTTCCACGCCGAAGTAGGCCAGTTGCTTCGCATACTCATCGACACCCGCGTTGTCGCCGAAACGCACGAACCATCGCTGCTCGCGCGGAAAGCCGCCCGTTCCCGGTCCAAATCCGAGTCCCTTCTTGCCCGTTCCCTTCGCGCTCCCCGGACGGCCCTTGTTTTCGATGCCGGTATCGAATTGGGGCTGAGACTGTTCGGCTCCGGCCACCAGACCGACTCCCGATTCCGTCGCCGTGGCCACGGTCGAAAGCGCCTCGGCGATCTCCACGCGATCCGAAACCTCTTCGACGGGGGCCGCATCGCGCACCTCGGGCAGCGGAGAATCGACCCGCAGTGTTTCACCGGGCGTTCCGTCCTCGAAGCCACCGGGCAACTCGACCAACTCCGTCGCCACTCCCACCTCCGGCGACGGCAGTCGATCGGCAAGCCACTTCGACACGACACCCAGACACACGATGCCAATCGCCGCAAACAACACCATCGACCACGAACTCACCCGGTCGTAGGGCGTTGTCTTGAGGACGGGAGTCACGATGTTGCTGGGTTTCGTGGACATGCTGCTCGCTGAGTGACCCGGAAGCTGCGGGAGTTGGAGACTCGTTGGACGCGCTAGGATTTTCGTTTGAGCAGCGTTCGATCGTCTCGTTCGCCGTAAGGGCGGACCTTGAAATACCACTTCTGCCAGAGGTTGTTCGATTCCTTCCCCCACTTTTCGAGGTGCCTCCTGCGTTCGTCCTCGGTGGCGTCCTCCTTCAGGCCGTCAGTGGGATCGACCGGCAGTCCGCAACCATCGGGCTTGCGGCTGAGGATGCACAAGCCGAGGCTCGCCTCGCGCAGCACCTCTTCATTGGCATCGGTCAGTCCGCGAATCAGCAGCGGCGCGACGCTGATGCTGCCCGTTCGTCCGAGCGCCCACATCGCCGTGCGCCGAACCTCGACTCGCGGATCGGTCGCCAGTTTTTTCAAACGGTCGACCTGACCGATCAGTTCCTCGGGACGATCCAGTTGCACCGCCTCGACCACGGCCGCCTGAACGGCTTCCACCCTGACATCGTCGCTCGATTTTTCGAGGTCTGCCAACAAGCCGTCGACCGGCCCCTGCAGCTTTCGCGCGGCAACCTGTCCGTCTTTGACCTGGACGGCGTCGAGGTTTTCCGGCAGCCCGCGACCACCCGCCAGCAGTCCACCGCCAACGAGTGCCACTCGCTTGGGCTTGGGGAGAATCGTCGAAGTCGCCTTGGTCAGAAACAGGATGGCCAGAGCGGTCGACGGAATCGCTCTGGACTGGTCATTCCAACTTCCGTCCGGAAGCTGCCGCGTGAGCAATTCCGCGGCCCCGTCGTCATACCAGTTGTGAGTTCCGATCTTGTCGGTCCCGAGCAGCGCAGCCACCCGCTCAATGCCGTAGAAGTAATAGCAGACCCACTCCGAACTCCGGTCGCCAAAGTGAGCGGTGGTCCACTGGACTCCTTCTTTGATGACTTTGTCCACAGACGACTTGGAAAGTGTGGACACCGTCTTCACTTTGGGAGCCTCGGGCTTGGTCATGGGCTCATCGGCCGCTTGTTCCAGCACGCCGAATCGACGCCCCGCCGGTGCGGGACCGCCGGGTCGAACCGGGTCGCTGACTTCGCCGCCGCCGCCGAACAGCTCGCGGCGAATGATGAGCAGCGACCCCGTGCCGGCCGCCGTCATGGTAATGGTCGACTTGAGCCCGTCGGTCGGATGATAGGCAAAGCCGCCGTCAGGGCACTGTGATTTCATCAGCCACTGCGCCGTCTTCTCCCACACTTCGATCGGCACTTCGACTCCGGCCCGCGAAGCCGCCCACAAGCCGAGCACCGCATACTGGGTGATGCTCGTGTCACCTTGATTCAACCGCTCCTCGTGGGGGTAGTACCAGCCGCCACAGGCAAGCTGCCGCGAGATCAGAAAGTTGGCGATCAATTGAAGCTGCGGTTTGTTGGCGACCGGATCGACCGCCTCCAGCAGCATGGCGTCCACTCCCGCTTCGTAGATGTGCTGCAATCCCGGTTGGTAGCCCGTGGTCCGACATTTGGCCACAACGTCCTGCACCTGCTTCACCACGTCGGGATGCTGTTTGTCGATGCCCGACTTGATCAGGGCATAGCACGTCAAACTTCCTTCCGCGCCGATCTTCGGTTGCTGTAGCAGGTAAGTCTGACCGCGTTTGATGGCGTCATCGACCTTGGCCTTTTCGGCACTCCATGCGGTGGTGCTCAAGACACCCGCCAGCATTGCCAGGCACAGCGGGACAACGAAGAGGGAGCAGCGATTTGATCCCGGCAACAACATGTTGATGACCACGAGAGACAGGAGCGGCATCCGTGAACGACGGCGCTGAATCGTAGGCCCGCCACTGACGAAGTGTCAATCGGCACACGCGGTCACTGCAACATCATGGCTTGGCGCTGATGTCGCAGCGGCAAAGGAACTGACCGCAACCGGGGCAGCCACCGCCGTACTTCTTCCTCACGGCCGCTTCGAGGTCCACGCCGGCGACGTTCGCGATCGTCGCCAGCCACGCCAAGACGTCGGCGAATTCGAGAGCCAGCTCTTCGTGAGTCCCCTCCCGCAACGCGGCCGCCAGTTCGCCCACCTCTTCCATCAGCCACATGAACGTTCCCTCGACGCCCCGCGCCTCGTCTTTCGCCCCGTACATTTGCCGGATCAGACTTTGCAGGTCACGCAGCGTCAAAGGCGCGGGTTCGGTCAACGGGAGATCCTTTCAAAGTGAACAGACGGCAAGGAAGCGGGGCGCAGCGTACCAAGCTCGGACGGAGTCGGCGACTACCCCGACAAGGCGGCCGATTCGAGCCGGTTCATCCAGCGTTGAGTTTGCAAGGCGTCGGCGTATGTGGCTCCGAGTGGGACGCGCTCCAGTCCTCGCACCACGCGGCAAAAGCAGCGCAGTTCCTCGGCCATCATCCCGGATGGTCCCGAGGAACCCGTGCGGATTTCGAGGGCCATCGGCCAGCGCGCCTGCTCGTCCCAGACTTCAATCGGACGCGGATTCGGTGAGATGCGGGCCGCCCATCCGCTGCCGAAGACCTCCATTCGATCGAAGCCTCGCGGAGACATGCCGGCGGGAGTCAGATACGACGCCGCGAACGACCCCAGTGTCCCGCCCGCCCACTCGATCTGCGCCAGCGCGAGATCAACCGCCCCGCTCTCAGTCCGATGGAACTGCGCGGTATATCGCTGCGGCTCCTCGCGGTTCATCAGCACCTGCACGGCATACAGGTCATGAATCATCGCGGCGTGCAGCGGATTCTCGCCGGGAAAGTCCCTGACGATGGAGGCCGGTCGATGCCTGACGCAATCGAGGAACGCCGGTCGGCCGCGGTCAGCGACCTCGTCCCGAAGCTGCTTGAACTCGCTGTTGAACAGCAGGATGTGACCGAGCATCAGATTCGACGAGTCCGTTCTGACCAACGGCGCGAGACTCTCCGCTTCCGACAACACGGCCGAAACCGGCTTTTCCAGCAACACGGTCTTGCCTGCTCGCAGCAATGTCTGCGTGACGGAGACGTGCTCGGCGGTCGAACAGGCCACGACCCACGCCTCGGCCTCCGATTCTGCGATCGCTCGATTCAGGTCGAGCCAGCCGGGAACCTCGGACAACTCGCGCTGAATGTTGTCGAGACTCGCCTGCCGACGCGCGACAACTCCCACGAGTTCCGCTTCCGCCAGCCCGGCAAGTGTCAGCGCGTGAAGACAACCAAATCGACCGAGACCCACCACGCCAATCTTCACCGGCGCGAACGCTCGCGAGCCGACCATCTTGCGGTCCCCAATCAGGTCACACCAACTCTGGCAGCGGCCTGGCGTTGTCCTCGACAAGATACTGCGGCCGACCGTTGAGATCCTGAATCGTCGCCTGCGAGGCGTCGAGGCCGAGATTGTGGAAGAGCGTCGAATAGATTTCGCCGAACGTCACCGGACGCGAGACCGCTTCGCCGGCCAGACGATCGGTGGCCCCGATAACTTGCCCGTGCTTCATGCCTCCGCCCGCCAGCAACGCACAGTTCACCTGCGGCCAATGGTCGCGGCCGACTTGAGCACTGATCTTCGGCGTTCGGCCAAACTCTCCCGCGATCAGGACCGAACAATCCTGATCGAGCCCGCGCTGATGGAGATCTTCGAGGAGAGCACTCACACACTGATCGAAGATCGGAAAATCCTCTTGTTCGCGTAAAAAGATGGAGTTGTTCGCTCTGCCTTCGGCATTGAGGCCGCCGTGCCAGTCCCACTTGCTGTAGTTGAGAGTCACGACACGCGCCCCGGCCTCGATCAATCTTCTCGCCATCAGCAGACTTTGAGGCACACGCGGAGCACCGTTGCCATCCATGAAAACCTTGGGATCTCCGGTGCCATATCGAGCCACCGTCCGCGGATCCTCCTTCGACAAGTCCAGGGCTTCGGCCAGTCGCGACGAGGTCAACAAGCCCATCGCCTGTTCGGCAAACTGATCCATCCCCTCCATCATCCGCGTCCCGTCGGTCTCACGTCGGAATTGATCGAAGCTGCGCATCAACGACCGCCGGTCACCCAATCGCTCCAGCGTCACCCCGTTGAGAACCATGTCGTCTCGAGTCGGCCCCATCGGACGAAACGGCGACTGAGCCGCTCCCAGAAAGCCCGGACCGGGCTCGTTGTACGGCCCATGCGTGCAGGGATAACAGAGGCTGATGAAAGGTGGCGTCGCCACATCGGCCGGCCCCATCACCTTCGACACCATCGAGCCAAACTGCGGCCAGCCTCCCGACGGCTTCGGTTGCTTGGGATGATGCCCGTTGAAGACCTGAATCGCATCGTGATCGGCCTGATTGCCGACCAGCGACCGAATGATGGAGAACTTGTCTGCCATCCCGGCCAGCCGCGGAAACGCCTCACAAATCTCGAAACCGGGAACGTTCGTCGCAATCGGCCGCCACGGACCGGCCACCTCTTTGGGGGCCAGCGGTTTCAGATCAAACATGTCCTGATGAGGCGGCCCCCCCACAAGGTAAATCATGATGACCGACTTCACCGACCGCCGACGGCCTGAGACCGACTCAGCCTTCAACAATTGAGGCAGCGTCAACCCGCCCAAACCCAGTGTCCCGATCCTCAAAAAATTCCGACGATTCAACCGGTCGCAACAAGAACTCAAATCGGATTGACCTGGCACAGTCAGCATGGATCAACTCCCAAGGAGTAGCAGTCTAGGCCTCCAACCTCGCCCGCCCGCCACCAGCAACTCAAAAACCTGCGTTTCGACCGCACCGCAGGATATCAGAGAATCGGCATGCGTTCGATGGCAGGTTGCATTATTGTTCTCAAATTTCAATTGGATTCCCAACCTCCTCCATCGCGAATCGCATTGCAAGTTCAGTACGTTCAGATGCTCTGTTCGGACGCTCGACCTTTTCGAAAATAGGCCGCTTCCGGCAAGAAGAGTCCGGCATTCAAGGGAATGCCGGACCGGAAAAACAACTCGGCGTCGTTAGATGATCGGTCGCACAGACCAAGCATTGAGCTTTCCTTCATCCGACGACAGGTTGTCACTGACCCTCAACCGCCAATGTCCGCGAATGTCAATGGCCTGAGTCACGAGTTGTTGCAGCCCCGGAGTGTCGGCCGGTGTGAACGACTGCCGCAGGTCATCGTCTCCCTCGTTCGGGTTCACCGAGCGCAGAGTGATTGCGCCGCCGGATGGCGGTTCCAACGTCACTCGCAGGTCTCCACGAAATGTGTGTGAGATATCGACGGTTACGACAATGTCACGCAGTGTGCCGCCGCTGGTCACGGTAATGTCGCTGGTGATCCCGGCTGCGTTGTTATCGGGGATGCGCAGGCCGGGTGATGCGTTGAATTCGTCGGTTTGCGCCGACAGTCCCAGCAACAGGCTCCACGAGTTCAGCACGCCGACATCCACGCGTGCCATGTCTGCCACCTGCAGTGTCCATGCACCCGTGGCGCTGCGGCCACGGAGTTGTGTGAGGGCGGGTAGATTTTCAGCTGTGAAACGGGCCACCAGATTGTCGGTTCCATCCGATGACGGGGTCGTTCTGCCGAACAACGGTACGGCTGTACCATCGGGGCCGACGAGCGTCACACGCAGGTCACCACGAAAAGTATGCGTGATGTTGACGTCCACCGCGACGGACTGCACCGTCTCGGACCGATTGACTTGGATCGAATCAGAAATGCCCGCTGGCTGAAAGTCGGGGATTGCCAGGTTCGGCCGGCTGTCGAATTGAACGATCCGCTCGACGACACCGCCGCTTCGCCGCCGATTCGCCTCCTCTACCGCCCGGCGAGCGTTGACGCGCCCAAAGCCATAAAGGCGCGAGTGGCCGTCTTGATCGTAATTGCCATTTTGCGTGTCGATCTTGTCGGAGGTCGTCCGGAGAATTTCTCGGACATCGACCGCGGTTAAATCGGGATTCACCGAAAGGATCAGGCCGCAAAGTCCGGCGACGAGTGGCGTCGCGCTCGACGTGCCGCCGAATCGCTTGACGGTTGTGTAGTCGCCCGATTGATAACCGGAGTCTCCATGCCGGTCGGTGGTGATGATTCCCTGGCCACCGGCACCACTGCTGGGCGCGCAGACCCAAATCCGATCGCCAAAATTGCTGTAATGGCTGCGTTGATCGCGGCTGTTGGATGCCGCGACGGCGATCACGTCCGGATGGATGGCGAACCCGTCGCGAGTCCCACCAGCCGGGTTGTCGATGTCGTGATTGCTGTTTCCGGCGGCGAACACGATCACACACCCCTTGCCACCGCGGCCCTGAGTGGCCGCCCGGCGGACGCTCTCGATCATCGAGGTGCTCAGAGTGAAGAAATTTGCGTCGACACCCCAACTGCAACTAATGACGTCGGCACCATTCTGCCGGGCATGGTCAAACTGATCGCGGATGTCATCATCGCTGATGGAACTGCTCCAACGGATCGGCATCAGGCCGCATTCGGGGGCCAGCCCCACCACGCCGTTGCCGTTCTCGTCGGCGACCGCGACACCGGCACAGGCGGTCCCGTGATTGTCGGTTGTGGACACGGGCCTAGGATCCAGATCGCTCTGTCCAAAGTCACGTGGGGAGCGGATCTTTCCCGCCGATCCAAAGTCCGGATGATCCAGATCAAATCCGTCATCGATCACCGCCACCGTGATGCTGCGAATTCCCCGAGAAATGTCCCACGCGGCTGGTGCGGACACATCGGCACCCGCCGTCAACCCGATGTCGCCTCCCAGGTTCTCAAGGTGCCATTGCTGAGCAAACAGGGTGTCGGTCGGCCGGTGAAGGAACAATTGACCGAAGGTCGCCAAATCCGGCTCGGCCAACTTGACCATCTTCGATTCCCGCAGAGCCGCGGCGATTTTCAGCGGGTTTTGCGTGGACGCCTCTGTCAGTCGCATCACATACGCATTCGGCTTTCCCCCGGCATCGGGGGCCAGTTCCAAACCGTGCTCGTCCAGCAACGCATTGACGGCATTGGAGTCGGCATCGGGGACCAGTTCCACATAGATTCCATCCTGGGGAATCATCAAGCCTTGAGGATCGCCCGGCATGTGATAGGTGTGACCGCACCAGGCCACATCCGGGCTGTTGTTTCGCAAGGCCTCCATTGCCTGATCTCGGGCTGCGGGCGCGATGTGATACAGTTCTAAACCGCGTGGAGATCGCGCGGCATCCAATTGCAATCCCGGGAACGTGTCCGGCAACCGCGCAACTGCATTCAATGCGGCACCGGCCCCTGACGGCTTGCGTTTGACGACGAACGTGTCCGCCGATTTGGCCAGCGTGAGTTCCTCGCCGCCACGCTGAATGGTGACCAAGTCCTCCGAATCGGACAAATTCTCGCTCGCGGTCTTCGCTGATTGTTTCTTGGGCATGATCGAACTTTCTTTGGTGTAAGTTGGCCCGCGCCATTGCAGATGACGCGATCAGGTTGATGCCGTCCAGTAACAGGTCAAATCAGGGATCGCAGTGCTTGAACGTTCAATGCAGCAGGGGCGTGACTCCCTGCCCAGTCACCCAGCGGCGATCTCATCATTCGCGACGGAGAGCGTCGATGACGATCATTCCCTATTCACGAGCTTGAGTTTGAGGAAAAAATGGAAGTCATTGGCGGCCTATGACCGCCACTTGTGACTTCCCGTTCACGAAGCAGACTCTGCGAGACTCTACGCTTTGGGCTCCGGAGCACTTTCCACTGGAGGCGGAGGCGGAGCCTGAGGCACTTCGGAGATTGAAACATCGAGCGAGTCGATGTTGATAAGTCCGCCGGCGGAGGTGTTGGCGAAGTCGCGCTCGACCAGCAAGACGAATGTGATCTTCGCGGTAGCACCCGGTTTGACTTGACCAGAAAGCCGCGAATGGAAATCGCCGCCACCGTTGGATTCATCGCGATCGCGACGCAATCCGGGCTTCAGTTGCTTCTCCGCCAGTTCCCGGGCCTGTTTGGCATTGTCGGGTGCCGTTCCCGCCGCCGGTTTGGTATCGGCCTTCTTCTGCGCCTCTGTGCGAGCGTCCTTCTGAGCGTCGGCAATCGGAATGATCGTGGGCTGCAATCCGGAGCCCTGCACCATCAGTGTTCCCTTGCTGTTGTGCAATTCCGAAAAACCGCGAATGTCGATGGTGAGAAGAACATCTTTGTCCTGTTTCTCCAACGGCAACAAGACGGTCAGTGTCCGCACATCAACCAGCGGACCGCCCTTGATGGGATCCACCGACGCTTCCAAGTTACGAAACAGGACCGTGATCGCCTGCTTGTCCGGGCTGACACCGGTCGCAATGGTAACGGCGTCTTCGAGATCCGCGAATCCCTTGAATCCCGGTTTGGGTGCGGCCGTGGGCGCCTTGGTGGCAGGTGTCGCGGGCCCGGCAGGTGGTACAGCTTGATTCACGACCACTACCGTGCGCTGTCCGAAAAATCGCCCCCCGCCGGCTGACGCTGGGCTCGCGACCAAAATTGCGGCTGACACTCCCGCAAAGACCGTCACCAATCGCAAAAACTCAACGGACCGCATGACATGTTCCTTTCTTTAGGCCATTCAGACAGAAACGGCTCACCATGTTAACCGCAATCGAACTATTTATAATTGACCACTACGCCACGACGACTGTCGCGACCTCGCTCTCGGGACCGTTGCCGCGCGAGTTCTGGCCGATCACTTTGTACTCGTGATTGCCGGAGACGGGTCCGCTGGCATCAAATACCTTGTCGATCGTGTCGTCAGCCACAATGGTGAACTCGGTCTCGCCAGGGCCTTTGTGCAGCACGTCAAAACTTGTGGCGTGCAGGGCGTCGTATTCCGACTGCATCTGCGTCCCTGTCATCGCCATGGGAACAAACGTCGGAAGCTGGTTCATCGCCGATTTGGTGTACTGCAATTGAGATAGATGAAAATCGTATTCGCCCAATATGAAAGACCTCCCTTCGCAATCGCCAGCGAACTGTCGGAATGACAGGAAACCAGAAGTGAGAGACGGGAGAACAGGGTATCACTCCGAAACAGGCCGTCAATCATTGCAATGCAACCGCGACGTGAGAAATGCACAATTCAGTAGCCGTGTTTCAGTAGCCGTGTTTTCCCACACCTGACCGCCTGTATCAGAAACTACCGAGGTCGCTCGAGATTCGGAAGTCAAATCGCCCAGTTCAGAGTCTGTCCGGAAAGACTCTCAGAAGGAAAGCCCGTCAAACAGCGATCCCCTCGCATCGAACGGTCTCCCCTCCCAGTCAACGAGCCTCGCGAGCTGGTCAGCCGACCTTTTCCCTTCGTCAACAGGCTTGCCGTTCGGATCAATCCACCAATCAATCTTATCGATCGGCTGCGACAAGTCGTCCAGGGCGTGACTTGCCAGCCGAGAGATCAACCGCCCACATCAACAGGCTGGATGGCATGGTTTGATCGTTCAAAGCGGACGAGAAGAGAGGTTCCCACTCAGCCCTTCCATCAGTCGATCGAGGGACGGGCTGGCAGTCGGCCGGACTATACCTCAATGTCCTTGTTCGGTTGTTCACCGCGGATGGTTTGTCTATGCACGTGGCCGACTTTATCGACGAGGCCTTCGCTCTTGTCGATGTTCATGAACATGCTGGCCGGCGTACGCGATTGATGCCATCCCGTAGCTGGAGCCATGACGAACTGAGCGTACAGAGTATGATCGAACTTGGCCTTGTCATGAACCAGACCGTCATGAATGTGGACGGTGGGAAAGAAGAGCTTTCCGGGATCCGCACGTGGAAACTCGAATGCCATCGGATGCGCCTTGTGGTCGTTCCCCGCCTTCAACTTGAAAACGGCAAAGCCAAACGACCTGTACTGTGGCAACTTCTCCCACGTCCCCGCCGGCAGGCGAAACCGTTCGTCGAGTCTTCCAAAATCATTGATGGTTGGCACGAACGACGCCTCGTAGGCACCGACATCCACGACCTTCAAATCCGGCGACGGTTTGACTGAGGCCACCTTCGGAAACCCGTTGCCCATCTCCACAAAAAAGTCGGGATACTTCTCCAAGTTGATAAAGCGCAGCTCCTTCTCGCCCGTCCCCTTGGGAACCGGAATCGGCAGAATCATCGCCAGATCCTCGGCCGCCGAGAAGTTCATGCTGTAGGCCAAAAACTGCTTTGGCGATTTCGAATCGCGGGCAAAAATGTTCGTCTTCGTCACAGACTTCACTTCGCGCGAGAAACAGCACATGGCGAGCGATCCTTTCCTTTGGTGGTGATGAACGATTCAAACTCGTCCAGAACTGGCAGTGATTAGACACCAACCCGACAAGCAATGCCAGACGTTGCGGCCGCTTTGAAGGAATGAGAATCGACAAAAAATAATGCAGGCCCGTCCCACGACCGAGACGGGCCTGCAAAAACTGTCGGTTGGTGCAAATGGACTTTGGAAGCGGGACGGTGGAATCCCACGGATTCCCTATTTTGCGGCCTTGTCCGCCGCTGCTTTGGACGCCGCGGCCTTGGCCGCCGCAGTCTTGGCGTCCGCCGCAGCCTTGTCCGCCGCGGCCTGGTCCGTCGCAGCCGTGTCCGCCGCGGCCTTGGCCGCCGCGGCCTTGGTATCCGCCGCGGCCTTATCCGCTGCGGCCTTGGCCGCCGTGGCTTTGTCCGCCGCAGCCTTGGCATCCGTCGCTGCCTTGTCCGCCGCTACTTGGGCCGCCGCGGCCTTGGCCGCCGCGGTGACAGGTGCTGCCGTAGCGGGTGCTACTGCCTTGGCGGATGCTGCACCCGGAATACGTCGGACATAGCTTCCAGGCCGCATTTGTTTGGGCGTGAGTGTGGTTTGGAGTCCACCTGGAATATTGGGATTGTCAAACTGCCCAATATCGCGACGGTAATGGGCGTCGGTGGTCGTAATCAGTTGGGCGAACAGGGTGTCCCACGTGAAAGCGTGACTGTTTTGAACAAGGCTCAGGAAAGCGTCGGTAAACACACCTCCGCTCTGGTCAAAATAAAATGAGAACTGGGGATCCGTCGATGCATTGATATCGACCTGGCCTTCGTACTGCAGGAGCAGCGAGTACAAAGCTGGTGGAGCGGCAGGACCGGCGGCTGCAAATGCTGGGCGGGTGGCAGGTCGCGGAGCCTGTACGGGAACGTTACAGCTATCGGAAATCAGCACGGTGAGCTGCGCATTCAGGGTAAGGAGCGACTCCATCAAGTTGACTCGAGGGTACGCTTCGAAGCGTTCTGTCTGAAACCAATGACCAAATTCGTAGCTGGCTGCAACCGCTGGGGCCACTGCGGGGATCGTATGAGCCGGGTCGTTGGCACCATGCGTCATGACATAACAAAAGACGACATCATTCGGTCCGACTTCTCCCCGAAGTCTGATGATGTTTCGATTGATCGTGTCCGCATCAAGCGTTCCATTGCCTGGAGTTGGATTCAATGTCTGGCTCTTCAATCCGATCGTTGTGATCCTCAAAGAAGAATTGAAGGTCGATTCAAGCGTTTGGATGATGTTGCCTGCACTGACTCCGACCCCCCTGCCAATCGTCGCGTCACTTTCAAAACCGATGATCAGGGCATGGATCGTCTTGCCCTGAATGGCCGCCGCTTGCTTTGCCGGAGTATTGAGATCGGTCAGCGGCTGTTGGACCGCCGGACCTGCCGTTCTCGCGACGCGGCCCTGTGCGCACAGATCACTCACGCCAGTGACCGCGGCCAACATCAGATACGTCATCATCAACAGTTTTTGTCTCATCTCGCCATTCCTCCGATTCAGAAAAGTTTGCACGAACACCCCAACGTGACACCGTCACGATTTGAACGACTGTTTGATAGTGTGCTGCCCAATTAGAGTGAATGCAAGCGCCGAATGTGCCGGTGCATGAAGTTGCATGTTCCTTTCATGACGCTGGCGGGAATCGATTGCGAATACGATCAGCAGAATTCGCCGATCATTCCCGAAAAACAGAAGGCAACGATAGCACGACTTTTCGGGATGAAATGGACGTGACGGCTAATGCAACGTGTTCCGCCTGTTTCCCAAGCAGTTGCGTGCTTCATTTGAACAGCTCCATTTCTTTCAGACGATGGATTGGGGGCGTGTTCGCCTCAACGGGTTGGGTTGTCGGGGTACCCTCCCAGCGGAGATACGGGGACTCAAGTGGCATTTGCGGCCCGGAGTTTCTGATGGGTTTTGTGTTTTC
>JANODP010000270.1:0-24582 GCA_031412755.1 Schlesneria sp.
TGGGGGCAGGTTTCTTACCTGCCCGTGACTCATGAAGTAACCTGGCGGCAACTCATGAAACTGGAGACGGGCAGGTAAGAAACCTGCCCCCACGGCCAGCGGGAGAAAATCATGTTTGGAAACCTTCACCATCCGTGGACACGATCGCTCGTGGGACTCGGCATGTGCCTGATGTGCGGGGTCGTGTGGGGACAGGACTTCGAGCGTGAGCCGATCAATTACGAAACGGCTCCCGTGGACAATCCCGTGTCGCGGTTGCAGGCGCGGCTCGACAACGGTGAGTCGAAGCTCCCATTCGACGACCGCGTCGGTTATCTGAAAGCGGTGCTGCGCGAGTTGGACATCCCCGAGTCGTCGCAAATGCTGGTCTTCTCGAAGACGAGCCTTCAGCGGCACCGGATCGCGCCGCGCACGCCGCGGGCGATCTACTTCAACGACGACATGTACGTCGGCTTCTGCCAGCACGGCGACGTGGCGGAGTTCTCGGCCGTCGATCCGCAACTCGGCGTCGTCTTCTACACGCTGGACCAGGAAGAGACCGACAAGCCCAAGTTCACACGACAGAACGACAACTGCCTGCTCTGCCATGCCTCGACGCAGACTCGCAGTGTGCCGGGGCATCTGGTGCGGTCGGTCTACGTCGATCCGGTCGGCTTCCCGGTCTTCGCGATGGGGACGCACCGCATCGATCACACCAGCCCCCTCGCCAAGCGTTGGGGTGGCTGGTACGTCACCGGCACGCACGGTGAGCAGACGCATCTCGGCAACCTGATCGTGTCGGGCAAGCAGGTCCGCGAACCGGTCGACAACACGGCGGGCCACAACGTGACCGATCTGAGTGCGCTGCTGAAGACGTCGGCCTACCTCACGCCGCACAGCGATCTCGTCGCGCTGATGGTGCTGGAACATCAGGCGGAGACTCACAACCTGATCACGCGCGCCAACTTCACCACGCGGGAGGCTCTGCATGCGGAGGTTCGCCTGAACAAAGACCTCAACGAACCCGAGGGCCATCGCTGGCAGAGCACGACGACGCGCATTCAGAGCGCGGGGAATGACCTGGTGAAGTACCTGCTCTTCAGTGGCGAAGCCCCGCTGACGGCCAAGCTGCAGGGGACATCGTCGTTCGCCAGCGAGTTCGCTGAACGCGGCCCGCGCGATCCGCAGGGACGCTCACTCCGCGATTTCGACCTCGAACGGCGGTTGTTCAAGCATCCGTGCAGCTACCTGATCTATTCGCGCTCGTTTGACGCACTGCCTCGCGAGGCGAAAGACTTCGTCTATCGACGCCTGTGGGACGTGCTGAGCGGAGCCGACCAGACTAAGGACTTCTCACACCTGTCCACCGTCGACCGAGCCGCCATCCGCGAGATCCTCATCGCCACAAAGCCCGGCCTGCCGGACTACTGGAAGATGTCACCGGCGGCCGAGCCAATCCGCTGACGCTCTACTCTCGCGATTGCGGCCGGGGTGCAGTCGCCAATTGGTGGTCGCTGTTTCTTGTTCCCTCTTCCGCCCGTCTTCGGGGGGAGAGGGTTAGGGTTAGGGTGAGGGTTAGGGTTAGGGTGAGGGTTAGGGTGAGGGTTTGGGTGTGGGGGGATTCGCTTCAGGCAGAGTGACCGCTGAACTGACGACGACCGACTCCCGCGTTCCAATGTCTCTCCACCACCTGGCCCCCTCACCCTAACCCTCTCCCCCGAAGACGGGGGCGAGGGGACCGGATGACAACCACCTAATAGCCACTGCACCCGCATAGCCGTGGCACGCGATCAAATCCTCATTCACAAGCTGCGCTAGGTCACGGTGGCGAACAGGGAGAACTCGGAGGTGTTGCCGTTGGCGTCGGTGGCCGTGGCGACGATCTTGGTGCCGACCACGGCGCCACCGGCGGCGATCGTGGCCAGCTTCGCACCGGGCGCGGCGTAGTTGTCCGAGCCCAGGAACGTTTGGCCTTCCTGGTTGCTGGCGTCCGCGATGAAGAACTCGATCCGCATCGGGTAGCCCGAGTTGGCCGGCAGCGACGGGACCGAGTAGGTGATGTCGAGATTGGGTCCGTTCAACACGGCGCTCGCGAACGCGGGGAAGTTTTGCAGGCGGTTCGGACCGTCGTCCGGATCGTTCACGTCGTTGGGGGTCTGGCCGTTGGAGTTCAGATCGATCCCCAGGTCGCCGTTGGAGAAGATCGAGTTTCTCCACATGGTGTTGGATGACGTGGCGCTACCACTTCCCGACAAGGTGATTCCGTCGAGGGCATTGAACGCGATTCGATTTCCGGCCGTGGCCGACTGCCCGCCGATGGTGTTGCCGCTGGAGTTCACGATCTGCACGCCATTCTGACCGTTGGCCAGGGCGGTCGTCCCGTCCGACTTCGTGCCGATGAAGTTCCCCTGCACCAGCGTGGCCGCGTTGACGCCACCCTGCAGACGCACGCCGTCCTGGTCATTGCCCGAGATCAGGTTGGCCGCCGCGGCCGATGCGCCGCCGACTGTGTTGGCGGTCGCCTGGACTCGCACACCATCGAGCGAGTTCCCCAGATCGGCCGTGCCGGTCACGTCCGTGCCGATGTAATTGCCCTGGATCAGATTGCTCCTCACACCGACGCCCGCTTCACCGAAGCCCAACAGATGCACGCCGTGCTGGTTGTTGCCCGAGATGATGTTCCTGGCACCGGCCGCCGTCCCACCGATCGTGTTCGACGAGGCCTTCGCATCGATGTACACACCACTCAGGGTGTTGCCCAGATCGGCGGTCCCGTTGATATTCGTCCCGATGAAATTCCCCCGCACCAGATTGTTCGTCGCGCCGGCCTGCGAGAGAGACACGCCGCTGTGCAGGTTGCCCGAGATCACGTTGCGAGCGGCCGCCGTCGTGCCACCAATCGTGTTCGACCCGGCATCGTAGAGTGTGATGCCACTGAGCGAGTTGCCGATGGCCCCGGTTCCCGCCGCGTTGGTGCCGATCAGATTCCCCTGCACGTTGTTCCCGGTCGCCGAGGTGGTCTGGACCGTGATCCCGAACCGGTTGTTGCCGGAGATCACATTCCCCGCTCCCGCCACCGTCCCGCCGATCGTGTTGTTCGCCGTGGTCACCAGCACGCCACTCAGCGTGTTCCCCAGATCGGCGGTGCCGGCGGCATTCGTCCCGATGTAATTGCCACGAATGATCGTCGCCGTGGTCGCACTCCCCGTCAGATGGATGCCGTTCTGAACATTGCCCGAGATCACGTTCCTCTCGCCGGCTGTCGTCCCGCCGATGATGTTGCCGCTGGAGTGCACCACCTGCACGCCGTTGAGCGTGTTGGCAATGGCTGCCGTGCCGGCGGCGTTCGTGCCAATGAAATTCCCCTGGATGACATTCGCCAGATTGTTGCCCCCCTGGATATGCACGCCGTTCTGGTTGTTGCCCGAAATCACGTTTCGCGCTGCGGCCGTCGTGCCGCCAATCAGGTTGCCGGGACTGCCCGCGATGAAGATGCCGTGCAGGGCGTTACCCATGTCGGCTGTTCCCGCCGCGTTCGTCCCGATGAAATTGCCCTGGATGGTGTTGCCACCCAGCCCCTCAAGGCGGATACCCGACACGGGGAATCGGTTGATCGCCAGCCCCTTCACGGTGCTGCCGCCGGCCGTAATCTGGAGGCCGTTGGTTCCGCCGAAAGTGCCGTCCAGTTCGATCAGCGGTGTGGGGCTGACACCCTGCGTCGTGCCGTCGATGATCACCGGGTCGGTGATGAACGGCAACAAGGTGCCCGGCTGAATCGTATGCACGCCGGCGCCGGGGATCGCAAAACTGATCGTGTCCAGCCCGGGGTTGCTGTTGGCGAAGTTGATGGCCTCGCGCAGGCTGACGACGTTGTCAAACTGACTGCTCACGTCCGCAGTCGTGGTGACGACGAGATTCGCAGCTTCGGGAACGTTCTCGAACCACGCGATCTTGTCGAGACTGCTTATCGCGCTGACGATATCCAAGTCACCATCCCCGTCCACGTCCGCCGCCGTCACGTCCGCGAGACTGGTTCCCGGGAATGGTGTGTGGGGTGAGAAGTTCGCGCTGCCGTCGTTCTCGTACCACCAGATCGAGCCGCTGTTGCCGGACCCCAGAAATGAGACGACAATGTCGAAGTCGTCGTCCCCGTCCACATCCGCCACAGTCGCGCCTCGTATCGAACCAAATGGGACACTGGCAAACTCGTGGGTCGTGAAGTTCTGACTGCCGTCGTTTTCGTACCACACGACACGTTTCGTCACATAGTTCGCCACGCTGAGGACGTCCAAGTCGCCGTCCCCGTCCAGGTCCGCAGTGATCAAGGTCGAAGATTGGGACACGTTGTTGGCGATCGTGTGGCCCGTGAAGTTCTGGTTGCCGTCGTTTTCGTACCACACGGTCTCGCCGCCATAGTAGCTCGAAAATAAACCGACGACATCAAGGTCGCCATCCCCGTCGATGTCCGCTGCCGTCACTCCGGTGCCAGAACTGTTGGCCGACGTAGCGATCGTGTGGGCCGTGAAGTTCTGGCTGCCATCGTTTTCGTACCACACCAGCTTCCCCGTATTGGATGCCCCGTTTCGCGACGCGCTGAGGACGTCCAGGTCGCCATCCCCGTCCAGATCCGCCGTAGTCACCGTCCTTGCACCATCGGCCGTCGTGCTGATCGTGTGGGCGGTGAAGTTCTGACTGCCGTCGTTCTCGTACCAGGCGATCTTGTCGTCAGTGTACGACGCGCTGAGGACATCCAGGTCGCCATCCCCGTCCACATCCGCCGCCACCACGCTGAACGCCCTATCGGCCGCCGTACTGATCGTATGGGCCGTGAAGTTCTCGCTGCCATCGTTCTCGTACCACGCGATCTTGTCGTCATTGTACGACGCGCTGAGGATGTCCATGTCGCCATCGCCATCGACGTCCGCAGCAAACACACTGATCGCACCAAGGGCACCGGTGGAAACCGTATTCAGTCCGGCGATGAAACCATCGGACGCGGGGGGGGAAATGATCGTCACGGCGTAATCTTCGACTTCGCCGTCCACCGCCAAGCCCTCGGGACCAAGGTTCCCCGCCGTGCTCAACCGGAACCGCGCGAAGGTCGTCCCCTCTTTGGCAAAGCTCGGCACGTCGAACGTGAGGTTGTTGTTGCCGACCACCACGGTCTGCGAAGCGAAGACTTGCTCGCCCTCCCCGCCCCAGTTGCTATCGCCGTTGAAGTCAATCCACGCATCCAGCTTGCCGCCCGCTCCCTGCACGTTGACCGTCGCCGTCGCCCCCAACGCTCCGACTTGAATCGTCCCGAACGTCACGCCGTCTTCGTCGGCTCCGTCCGCATCGGCATTGGCCGAGTGTGTGCCGTCGAGCTCGCTATCCCGCGTCGCCCCGAGCGTCAGCCCGACATCGGTATGGCGAGCCCCGTCCTCGGCGATCGTCGTCGGATAAGGAGCCGGCGCGTCGCCCAGGTCGATCGTCAGCATCGTCCGCGGCTCCAGCACCTGCACCAGCGCACTGCGACCGTCCGACCATCTCGACTGCCCACGCGACCGAACCCGGACCAGCCGCTGCTCCCGACGAGACTGAACCCAATACTGACCGACGGCGGCCACGACTCGTTGGAAAATCGACTGACGACTTCTGGGGAACCACATGGGACAAATCTTTCGTATCGATGGTGAATCAGTGTGAATGTTGGCGGGTGCGACTGTACCCGAAGCGGCTCGGGCAACGTGACGTTTAAGGTTCGGAAGCCAGTTTTCTCGTGGCTTGTGGAGGAGCTGGTGGACAGAGTTGTGGGTTTGGGGTTGTAGGGGCGCCCCCCTTCCTCTGAGGAAAGCCGACTCCAGAACGAGAATGTGACAGTTCTATCTTCTATCTTGATCTGATGCCTGCGCGAATGTGATTGTGGACCCATCAGAGTTCAGTTACCTTGAGGCCGCGTCAGCTTCGGAACGTCGTTGCGGTTGATCGAGGTCCGATTCAGCATGGTGTCCTCCCGCCTGACCAGACCGATCTTGGATTGCCTTCGGCGGCGAAGGGGATGGTCTCCGGAGTTTGTGGCTTGGGCTCTTCTGTTTGCGGTGTCTGCGGCCGGTGCCGACGAGTTGCCTCCCCTCCAGCGCGTGATCGTCGAGCCGGCCGCTGTGGAACTGAATGGCTCCAACCGCGTGCAGCAACTTCTGGTCACGGCGGAGTTGGCCAACGAGCGGCGCGTGGATGTGACTCATCGCGTTCTGGTCGAAAGCAGTGATGCGCGAATCGTCCGCGTCGAAGACGGCGTGGCGGTGGGAGTGGCTGACGGCGCGGCTCGCCTGCGGGTGACAAGCGATGGGCTGGAGACATTCGTGCCGGTTCGAGTTCGCGATTTTGTGGGCCATCCGCCCGTCGATTTCGCCAACGATTTGCTGCCGTTGTTTTCGAAGCTGGGTTGCAACAGTGGCGGCTGTCATGGCAAGGCGTCGGGACAGAATGGATTCAAGCTCTCGGTGTTTGGGTTCGATCCGGCGGCGGACTTCGATGCGCTGGTCAAGGAGGGGCGAGGGCGGCGGCTGTCCGCGGCCAATCCCGAATTGAGTCTGCTGTTGCGAAAGGCCACGGGCCTGGTACCACATGGAGGTGGGCAGCGGTTAAAACTCGGATCGCCCGATTATGAACTGCTGTTGGCCTGGATTCGTCAGGGGACGCCGGCCGCTCAAGCGGGCTCGCCGACGCTGCTGCGGCTGACCGTCAGTCCCAATGATCGTGTGATGGACGCCGCCGGTCGGCAGCAGATCCTCGCGACGGCGCACTATTCCGATGGCAGTGTCCGTGACGTGACGGCGGCGGCGGGATATGCGACGAACGCGTCACTGATCGCGGAAGTCGATCGGCAGGGGCTCGTGCGAACGGGACAAGTCCCGGGCGAGGCGGCGATCACGGTCCATTACATGGGGCAGGTCGCCAGCGTCCAGTTGCAAGTCCCTCGTTCGGCGCAGTCGACTCCGTTTGAGTTTCCGAGTCAGAGCCGAGTTGATGAACTGGTCCTCGCCAAGCTGCGGAAGATGCATCTCGTTCCGTCCGAGCTCGCCGACGATGCAACCTTTCTGCGGCGAATCTGGCTCGACACGATTGGTACGCTCCCCACACCCGACGAAGTGCGCGAGTTCCTGGCCGACCGCAGTCCCGACAAACGGGCGCGATGGATCGACCGCGTGCTCGAACGACCGGAGTACGCCGACTATTGGGCGCTCGTCTGGTCCGACATCCTGCTGGTCGACCGGCAGAAACTGGGAGAACGGGGCGCGTATGAACTGCATCGCTGGCTGCGCGAGCAGTTCGCGCGCAACCGGCCGTATGACCAGTGGGTGGCCGAGTTGATTACGGCGACGGGGAACTCGGGGACGAACGGACCGGCGAATCTGTTTCGAGCGGTCGAGACGTCCGAAGAACTGGCCCGCACGATCAGCCAGGCGTTCCTCGGAGTGCGGATCGAGTGTGCTCAATGTCATCATCATCCGTTTGAGAAATGGTCGCAGGACGATTTCTACGGGCTGTCCGGTTTCTTCAACGGTTTGGAGCGGAAGCCGATCGCGCCGGGTCGAGTCCACGTGTATCACGCCGGTCTGCGTGAGACGCGGATTCCGTTGTCGAACAAACTCGTACCAACGCGACCGCTCGACGGCGTCGTGTTCGCCGAGACTGGAAGTGATCCGCGCCGCGCACTGGCTCAGTGGCTGGTCGCGCCAGACAACCCGTGGTTCGCGCGGCTCGTGGCCAACCGATTGTGGAAGCACTTTCTGGGTCGAGGACTCGTCGAACCGGAAGACGATCTGCGCTCGACGAACCCGCCCACCAACGAGCCGCTGCTCGCGCTGCTCGCCGAACGGATGGCGGGCGGGAAGTTCGACCTCAAGGCGCAGATGCGGCTGATTCTGAACTCGCGCACATATCAGTTGTCGAGCGTCACCAACTCGACGAATCGCGATGACGAACAAAACTTCTCGCACCACTACGTCCGACGGCTGCCGGCCGAAGTGCTGCTCGACGCCATCGGCCGAGCGACCGGCGAACCCGAATCGTTTCCCGGCCGACCGCCGGGGACTCGCGCGATCGAATTGTGGGACAACCGCCTGCCGTCCTACTTCCTGGAGATCTTCGGTCGGCCGGAACGGACCAGCCCGTGCGAGTGCGGTCGGTCGAGCGAGCCCACGATGTCGCAGGCCCTGCACCTGATGAACGCCCCGGAAGTGGAAGCCAAAGTTTCGAGTGCGACGGGACGAGTCGCGCGGCTCATTCAATCCGGGGCTGGCGACGAGGCGGTCACCGACGAACTCTGCCTCGCCGCGCTCGGTCGCCTGCCGCGCGAGTCGGAGCGGACAATCGCCCAAAAGCTGTTCGCCTCATCCTCGCGCCGGCACGCGGCCGAAGACTTTCTGTGGACGTTGCTCAATTCGTATGACTTCCTGTTCGTGAAGTGAGTCCTGCCATGTTTCCTCGATTTTGTGATGGCATTGACCGACGCGGCTTCCTGCGCATGGGTTCGCTGGCGGGGCTGAGCCTGGCCGACGTGCTCCGTCTCCAGCACGCCTCGGGTGCCGACGCGACTCCGAAGAAAGACGTCAATTGCATCTTCATCTTCATCATCGGCGGCATGGCTCATCAGGACATGTGGGACCTGAAGCCCGCCGCCCCCGCCGAGATTCGAGGCGATTTCCTGCCGATCAACACCAGGGTGCCGGGCCTGCAGGTCTCGGAGATCCTGCCGCACGTGGCGGGGGTGACCGACAAGCTGGCCATTCTCCGCAGCCTCACGCACGGCGACCCCGATCACACGGCGGGTTATCACGTGATGATGACCGGGCAGCATCCCGGTTTCGGCGGCAACTTCAATCGCAACGTGACCAACAACAACATGCACCCCGCGTTCGGCTCGATGGTGGCCAAGCTCGGGCGCAATTCGGGCTCGCTGCCGCCGTACATCTCGGTCCCGAACTTCCTCAACAGCGGTGGGCCTTCATTCCTTGGCCCGAGTTACGCACCGTTCGTGATCGAAGCCGACCCCGCCGCGCCCGAGTTCTCTGTCCGCGACATCGTCCTCCCCGAGGGAGTGACCGGCGACCGCAGCCTGCGGCGACAGTCGGCCCTGCGCGCGATCAATCGGTTTGAACAACAGGTCGATCAAGTCAGTCGGCAGGAACAGTCGCTCGATACGTTCTATGAGAAGGCGTATCAGTTGATGACGAGCGCCGCCGCAAAGCAGGCCTTCGACATCAGTCGCGAGAGTCCGGCGACGCGCGAAGCGTACGGCATGACCAGCCTCGGTCAATGCTGCCTGCTGGCTCGCCGACTGGTCGAAGCCGGTTGCCGGTTTGTCAGCATCGAGAATGGTCACTGGGACACTCACCGCAAGAACACCGAGAGCCTGCGCGACCTGCTCGTCCCCGCGCTGGATCAGGGTCTTGCCGCGTTGTTGAACGATCTCGACCAGCGCGGCCAGCTCGATTCGACGCTCGTGGTGCTGACCACGGAATTCGGCCGCACGCCGCGCATCAACGCGATGGCCGGCCGCGATCACTGGCCGCAGGCATTTTCCATCGTGATGGCCGGTGGCGGCCTGAAACGCGGCCTGACGATCGGAGCGACCGACAAACAGGCCGCCAGCGTCACCGCCCGCCCGATCACTCCCTCCGACATGGCCGCGACGCTGCTGACGGCACTCGGCATCGACCCGGACATCACGCTGCACACGCCGCTCGGTCGTCCCGTACAACTGGCAGGTGGCGGCCGTCCGGTGCATGAGTTGTTTGCGTAGCGTTCAGTCCGCTCCAAACACGCCGTCACAGAGACCGCGTTGGTTCAAACTGCATGAAGCAATTCTCTTCCTTCGTGACCTTCGTTCCCTTTTGGTCCAAGACTCTTCAACAGAAGGAAACGAAGGTCACGAAGGTGGAATGAGGCGGAGGATCCGGGGCGTTGTCTTTCAATACTTTGATCTGCTGGTGGCGTGGGGGCTGTGGATCTGCCGGGTGCAAGAGTTTTCGGGGACTTCATTGAATTCATCTTTCTGCCGCCCTCTTTCTGTCTAATTTCTTTGGGCCTGCCGGAAGTCAATAGACAGAAAGAGAGAGGCAGAAAGATGAAAGAGGCCAAAGCTTGTGTGGCATGTCACCGAGGGGTTGCGGTGAGCGCGGCCACAATCGTGGAGGGGACTGATGCGTCAACAATTGATTCAGTTTGAAAGCGGGCTCGTCCAACATTTGCTCGTCTTCTGGCTTCTGATTCCCGGCATCGCCTTCTCTCAGCAGGTCACGACCGATCCCGCGAGTACTCACATTTTCCCCGCTGGCGGACGGCGCGGCACGCGCGTGGAGGTTCGAGTCGGCGGCGAATGCCTGCCTCCCTCGACGCGGTTCCGGTTGTGGGGAGACGGAGTCACGGCTCCTCCCGAATTGGGTGATCGCGCGACGGGGCAGTACGCGCCGTCGCCGAGACGCAAACCGGGTGAGCAACAGGTGACGTATCCCCGCGAGTGGCAGTCGCAGGTGGAGATCGCGGCTGATGCTCCGCTGGGCGTGAAACTCTGGCGGTTGAGTTGTGCTCGCGGAGGAGTCGGGGCGAGGCCGTTCCTCGTCGGCGATCTCCCGGAGTTCATCGAGACCGAACCGAACTCACTGCCGGACGAGGCCCAGCGGGTGGAGATGCCGATCACGCTCAATGGCCAGATCGCCGGTGAGAGCGATCTCGATTACTACCGGTTCGACGCGAACGCGGGCGACGTGGTGCGAGTTGATGTGGCCGCCGCCCGGTTGGGTTCGGCCCTGGACCCGATCGTCGAGGTCTTCGGTCCCGATGGCCGCCGCGTCGCCGGAGACGATGTGCGAGTGGGGGCCGACCCCGTGCTGGCGTTTCGCGCTGCAACGTCGGGCGAATATCGGCTGCTCGTGTCCAACGTCACGTTTCGCGGAGGCCCAAGCTACGTCTATCGCATCACGCTCTCGACCGCGCCGCTGGTCCGATTCGCTTTCCCTCCCGGCGGTCAGGCCGGCGCGACGCGCGACATCGACTTTTTTTCGTTGGCGGGAGACGGCTCACTGAAGTTGTTGCGTGAGCGTGTGAGCTTTCCCGCTGACACAGGCGAGTTTTGGATGAGCGGTCCTGCCGGCGCGAATGCCCTGCCTCTGGTGGCGGGCGATTTGACGGAGGGGCTTGAGGCCGAGAGCAACAACGCGCGCGAGTCGGCCACGGAATTCGCGTGGCCGCTCGTGATGAACGGCCAGCTCCAAACGGCCGATGACGAGGACTGGTTTCGCCTCACCGGCCGTCAGGCGGTGCCGCTGTCGATCGAGTGTGCGGCCCACCCGAACTGGTCACCGGCGCTGCCGATCGTTTCGGTGACCGATGCCAATGGCGGAGTCCTCGCGTCGGCGAGCGCCGTGCAGACCGCTCGCGGCAGCCTGCGGTTGGAGTGGCGGCCTCCCGCCGACGGGACGTATTGGCTGCGAGTGCGAGACCATCAACAGGGCATTCGCGGCGGACCGGAATTCGTCTATCGTCTGAGTGTGCGCGAGGCCGTTCCCGACTTCGCCCTGTCGCTGAAAGCCGATGTCGTCAACGTCGTGCAGGGGGGACGAGCCGAAGTCGAAGTGACCGTCGAGCGGCGAGGCGGGTTTGTCGCGCCGGTCGAACTGGTCGTTGAAGTGCTGCCCGAAGGAGTTCGCATCGAAGGACATCAAGTGGCCGCCGGTCAGCCCTCCGCCAAGTTGGCCTTCATCGCGGATGCGGAGGCTCGTTCCGGAGATGTCACGCTGCGGATCAAGGGCCGGGCCGAGATCGATGGGAAGCCGGTCGAGCGTTCCGCGCGGGCCACGCATCTGGGACACGATGTCGATGGCGTGGGGCTGGGGCCGACAGCGGTCGATCACGTGCAGCTCTCGGTCGTTCACAAGCCGGTGTTCAAGCTCTACTGCAACGAGGCGTATCAGTACGCACATCGAGGGACGATCCATCGGTACTTGATGGAGGTCGAGCGGCTCGACGGTTTCGACGGCCCGATCCGGCTGCAGATGGCCGACCGGCAGATCAAAGACCTCGACGGCATCGAGATCATTCCGACCACGATCGCTCCCGGCCAGTCGCAGGTGATGCTCCCGCTCAATCTGCCGGAGACGATGCACATCAACGTTCAGGCTCACTCGAATGTCTACGCCCAGGGACACGTCGAGTTCCTCGACAAGTTCGGCCAGAAGCAGACTCTGCTGGTCGTCTCGACCATGCGCTGCATGATCCGCACGCTGCCGACGGTGGCCAAGCTTCGGGCAGAGCACCGCGAACGGACCGTGTCAAAAGAAGGGACCGTGACCTGCTCGTTGATTCTCGATCGAACGCCGCATTTCTCCGGTCCCGCGAAGATCGAGTTGGTCGATCCCGCCTCCGGCATCTCCGCCGAACCGGCCTCGATCGCGGCGGGTCAGTCCCGCACCGAAGTCGTCGTCCACATCATGCCCACGACGATATCGCGACCGCGCACGCTCACCTTTCGCGCGCTCGGAGAGATGGCGGGTGACGTGCCCGTGATCAGCGAAGCCAGAGTGGTCATCAAAGTGGCGGATTGACGTGCTTCTGCGACAGGGAAGTTTGCCAGCGCAGCCGTCGGCGAAAACCAAGATGGTGCGCAATGGCACATTCGCTGCTAAGAGGCATCACCGAGCATCTCGTTGTAATAGATTGCGCGAGTCAATTGCTCGCCAGCAAACCATTGTCTGCAAGATCGGATGTCAGCATGCGTGCCAAGAGAACAATTCGATACCGCTCGAAGAGGATGGTTTGGGGCTGCCCGCTGCTGGTGGTGGCCTATGGGCCGGACTCCAAGCACGACGAAGAACGCGGAATTGCGCGAGGCATCATCGCCATCGGTGACATCGCGGTCGGCGTGATCGCACTTGGCGGTCTTTCCGCGGGAGTGATTTCGATCGGCGGTCTTTCGTGCGGACTGATCACGATTGGCGGCGTCGCGCTGGGCGGCATCGTGTTGGGAGGTGTCGCCGTGGGAGGCTTGGCGTTTGGAGGTGTCGCCGTCGGACTGGCGGCGGGGGGAGGAGTGGCCATCGGCTATTACGCGGCGGGCGGCAAGGCTGTCGGCACGTACATCCTCAGCAAGACTCAACAAGACCCGGAGGCCGTGCAGTTCTTCAGCCGTTGGCTGCCGTGGATCTCACGGTAACCCTGACATCATCCGCCGGCGACGGCTGGATCGCGTCCGGGCGGAACCCTCGGACGAAGTCGCCGTCGATTCCTGCACGGTGAACTCGACTCCGCGGCGCGGGGGAGTCAGTTCATCCGACGCGAGGCTCGCCGGGACGACGTGCCAACCCTGGCGCGTGGCCGCATGCTCGTAGCCCGTGTCAAACAACTTCTGCATGGTCACGGGATCGAACGACAGCGGTGCCGACTCGAAGGTGATGTCTTTCGGGACCGACGTCAGGGCGAAGTCCGCCCCCGCGAATCGAGCCAGCAGGTACGTCTTCAACAGATCGCCTTCGAGCTGCGATTGCAGCACGCCGCCGATCGACTCTTCCACGACCTTCGTCAGCCGCCGTTTGACCGCTCGCCGCGGAAGCTGCAATTGCCCCGCGACGACCACGTACACGTGCGAGTCGTTCGGAGCATTCGGAACCTCCTGTTCCGGCGCGACTCCCACCATCTCGGGTTGCAGGAAGAGAGCCGCCGCGACTCCGCCATCGACGTGCAGTTCGGTATATGACTTTCCATCGACGTCGATCTGGACATCGACCGGCGGCAGCAGGCCGGGAACCGACGCCGACGCCAGCAGCACGTCGCGGAAAAGATCGAGTTTGTCTGTGTCGTCACGACACGCGATCGCCCCCATGTCCCAGACGACGAGCCGCTTGGAATCGAGGTCGGTCGTGCCGACATACAGTCGGCGTCCCGCGCGATGAGCCTCCGCAATCCGGGCCAACACCTCGGGCGTGATCTCGGACGCGACCTTCCTGCGGAGCGGAGCCGAATCGGCCAGCGAGTCGGCCCACAACAGTTCGGGCAACCAGCGGCGTTTGAAGATGTCCGTCTCTTTGGCGGAGGTGTAACTCTGACGCAGCGCGGCGTCGTAGTCCGATCCCAGAAATGCGAACGGTGCGATCAACGCGCCCGTGCTGATCCCCGTCACCACCTCGAACTCGGGCCGACTTCCGCTGGCCGTCCAGCCGTTCAAGACTCCCGCCGTGTAAGCTCCATTGGCACCACCCCCCGAAAGCACCAGCACGTGGCGAGGCGCCAGCCTGGCCCCGACCGGCAGCACGCGTTCGCCCCGATCGCGCGCGGAGACCTCCCCGGCCGCGCCGACTTCCACCAACCGGGCCGACGGCGGCAGCACCAGCGGCACATGCCGACGGTCCATCGCGCAGCCCGCGTGACAGAGCACCACCAGGCACAAGCACCAGATTGAATGGGAATTGCGAGCCATCGTAGGGGAGGCAAAGACGTGTGAACCACCGGTCCGATTCGCCGCCACTCCAGCCGCTCGAACGAGCCAACCGACAACCGCCGCGCGAACCAACTCCAAGGGAACGCCTTGTAGCTCAAGCCCCAACAGCCGAGAAGATCAATTGCCGCGAGACAGGTACCGAGCTGCCCTCAGCGGCACACTACAGAACCCCATTCAATACGCGCGCAGTAGCACTCGCCCTTGGACTCGGTGGGGAGGCCCATGATGCACAGGAAGCCGTCGGCGTTGGTTTGGTTGTAGGAGCGCCGGCTCCGATTAGTAGGCGTCACAAAGACTCAACCGAGGACTGTTCGAGCATCTTGTGCGTCAGGATTCCGGCAATTAGGCTCTTGAACAGATTGAGTAGAGTCTGGGGCACCGTTGTGCCAAAACCGAGATCGATGGAAATTCCCACGACACATCCAATGAAGAGCTTCGCCCAGTCAAGTTTAGCGAGATCCACGACCCTCATGGAGAGTTGATCAAGCCGACCTTCGACCGTTCGCATTTGCTCCTGTGTCGGGTGGAACTGATTTCTAATCTGATCCTTGGCACACTGAAGCGCGGCCTGAAGAGATCGCTGTTCAGTGCTACTGAAGGATGACGGCGGGACACGGGGGCCTGTGTTGCCGAGGCCGAAGGGCGTGAGAAGGTCTGCATCGCTGAGGATCGAAAGATGCCCCAGTGCATATTCGTATGGCTCACGTTCCCCGTGATTCACGACAGGAATCCGTACGAGGAGTCCTTCGGAGAGTGATTCAAGAAAACCCTCGGCCATGGGCATTGACGGGAACACGAAGCGGACAGGGACTATGCGTGACTCAAAGTCGAGGACAATGAGGTCTACACATCGTCCAAACCCAGAGTCCCCAGAGTCTTTACGGTCATATGAAGTTCTCTTTGGGAGGCTTTTCACGACACCGATAATGACCTTTTCGTCTGGCATGCTTGCCTCTCTCGGCTTCGGGCAGGTTCGTGCAATCGGGCTCAATACGTTCTTGGCCTTACTCGCCCTTGAACTCGGCTTGGCAAACCCATGATGCGCAGGAAGCCTTCCGCGTCGGTCTGGTTGTACGAACCACCGGCTTCCATGCTGGCGATCTTGTCGTCGTAGAGGCTGTTCGGGCTGGTCCGGCTGCAGACGAGGATGTTCCCCTTGTAGAGGCCCAGCTTGATCTCGCCCGTCACCACCGCCTGAGCCTGCTTGTTGAAGGCCATCAGGGCGTCCATCTTGGCCGTGTACCAGAAGCCGTAGTAGACCATCTCGGCGATCTCGGGGGAGAGGCGGTCGCGCAGGTGGAGCAGGTCGCGGTCGAGCGTCAGTTGCTCGACGTAGCGATGGGCTTCGTAGAGAAGCGTCATGCCGGGGGCTTCGTACACGCCGCGGCTTTTCATGCCGACGAAACGGTTCTCGATCATGTCGAGCCGTCCGATGCCGTTGCGACCGCCGATCTTGTTCAGTTCCAGCACCATCGTCAGCGGGCTGACCTGCTTGCCGTTCAGCGTGACGGGGACGCCGTGCTCGAAACCGATGGTGACGTGCTCGATCTGGTCGGGAGCCTGCTGCGGAGAGACGGTCATCCCAAAGTCGGGCACCTCGACGCCGGTGACCTTTGGGTCTTCGAGGACTCCCGCTTCGTAGCTGATGTGCAGGCAGTTCTCGTCCGAGCTATAGGGCTTGGCCACCGACGCCTTCACGGGGATGTTCTTCGCGTGGCAGAAGGCGATCATCTCGGTGCGGCCTGGAAACTTGGCGCGATACTTCTCGATCCGCCACGGCGCGATGATCTTGATCCCCGGCTCAAGGGCTTCCGCCGCGAGTTGGAAGCGGCACTGGTCGTTCCCCTTGCCGGTGGCTCCGTGAGCGTAGGCGTCCGCGCCGACTTCCCGCGCGACGTCCAGACAGACTTTCGAGATCAGGGGCCGCGCGATGGATGTCCCCAGCAGATAGACGCCTTCATACCTCGACTGCCACTGCATGACGGGGAAGGCGAAGTCGCGACAGAGTTCTTCCTGCGCATCGACAATCCGGGCCGACTTGGCGCCGCAGGTGTGAGCCTTCGTCAGCACGGCCTGACGATCTTCGCCGGGCTGCCCGAGATCGACATAGACGCAGTGAACGTCGTAGCCCTCGTCCTGCAACCAACCGAGAATGACTGACGTATCCAATCCGCCCGAATAGGCGAGCACACAACTGGGCATGAACAGGTTTCCAAAGCAGCAGGGGAGCGGAACCACATGAGGTGCGGCCGGACTCCATCGAGAGTCGGCCGCGAACGGCCCGCGATTATATCCGTAGGGCGGACGCCTGCTACCAACTCGCGTGCCGTGGCTGTCTCAGCGGACCGAGCTTCCCGGTTGCGAAGATTGTTCCTGTGCGGACGATTTTCCACGGGGCGACAGTTGCTCTTGGAAGCTTAAATGAGGGGGGCGATGTCAAGCTGTGTGCCGTCACAGCGGGAACTTCCGGCACGATCAAAACAGTCATCGAATGGCATCGGCATTCATCGCATCTTTCCCAGTATGAAGCCTGGCCGCTCCGAATCGAGGAATTCGGTGCGTCAAACTCGCCCGCATCTTAACTAGACGTCATCAGCCGAAAACTCATTGGGAAAAACGCCGTAAGTGTATTGCAAAATAACGGTTTGAGAGATTCAAGGCGTCATGCCTGCCACGCCGATTCATTGTTCTAGTCCCGCCGAATGCAATTGTCGCAGGGCACCCATTGTGATTGCAGCATGAGCTGTGAGGGGGTTGCGGTGTCTGCGGCGCTGCTGGCCGAAACAGTCTGTGGACGGACGTACGTTGACGGTCGTATTGACCGGAACGGGGTGATGGTAACAGCCGCTTGAACTGCGACGCGCGTCGCAGGCGGCATAAAGCTGCCTGGAATTCCTCGGCTGACCAACACCTGCGTTCCATGGGTCTGGACGACCCAGGTTCGAGATTCCCAAGGGAAGGAGACTTAGCTCTATGCGATGGATCAAGATGACTGGTGCTATGCTCGCCGCGATGAGCATGGCCAGCCTGGCGAATGCCGGGTTGCTGCATGGAAATTCGGGGTGCTGCGGCGCCTCGAAGTCCTGCTGCGCCTCGACGTGCGCTCCGGCGTGTTGCAAACCCGTGATCGTCAAGCCTTGTTGCCCGACGGTCCACACGTATCAGCGCCGCTGCTCGGACATCAAGCCGCCCTGCTGCGATAGCTGCTGTGCTCCGGCCAGTTGCTGTGCGCCAGCCGGTGGTAATGGTGGCTGTGGTCCGGCCGCCTGTGCGGCTCCCGCCGCCAACTGCGCTCCGGCCGCGAATTGCGGACCCGGTGCCGGTTGCGCCCCAGCTTGTGCGGCTCCGGCTGCCAACTGTGCTCCGGCTTGTGCGGCTCCCGCCGCGAACTGTGGCCCCGGTTGTGGTCCCGGTTGTGCGGCTCCGGCTGCCAACTGTGGCCCGGCCTGTGCTCCGGCTTGTGCGGCTCCGGCCGCGAATTGTGGCCCGGGTTGTGGTCCCGGTTGTGCGGCTCCGGCTGGCAACTGTGGCCCGGCCTGTGCTCCGGCTTGTGCGGCTCCCGCCGCGAATTGTGGTCCCGGTTGTGGTCCTGGTTGTGCGGCTCCGGCTGGCAACTGTGGCCCGGCCTGTGCCCCGGCTTGTGCTGCTCCTGTCGCCACGAACTGCTGCTCGTCCTCGAGCGGCTGTGGTACCAAGAGCTGCTTCAAAGGTTTCCATGGTCTCTTCGGCAAGCGCTGCGGGACCTCGTGTGCCTCGACCTGTGCCCCGGCTTGTGCGGCTCCCGCCAACTGTGGTCCGGCTTGTGGTAACACCTGTGCAGCTCCGGCCACCAACTGCTGCACGACGACTGCCGCCTGCTGCAACGCCGATCCCTGTGCGATTGCACAGTTGATCTACGAATCGCAGACGGCCTGCTACCCGCAATGCCGACGTGCGGCCATCCGCAAGCTTGGCAATCGTTACAACTGCATCTGCAATCCGGAAATCATGACCGCCTTTGTCTACGCCCTGAACGACGCCGATTATCGGGTCCGTCGTGAAGCGGCCGATGAAATCGGCGATCAAGTCCGCCGGCACTGCTGCTGCTGCCCCGAAGTCGTGACCGCCCTGACCTGTGCGTTGGGTGATTGCGACCGAGGTGTGGTTCGTCAGGCCGAACAGGCTCTCCGCCTGTGCGGTTACGACGTGGTCAATGGTTGCTGTGACAATGGTTGCACGACCGCCTGCAACAGCGGTTGCACGAACGGCTGTGCTCCAGCCGCTGGTGCTGCCCCGGCGATGACGCCAGCCACGGAACCAGCCGCTCCGGCTCCGGTTCCGCCAGAAGAGAAGAAAGCCGCTCGTCGCGGTGCTCTGTCCAGCCTGCTCGGTATGTTGGACTGATCGAGTGACGCGGTGAAGTGATACCCCGGTTCGCAAGAGCCGGTCTGCTACAACGAACAGCGGCCCCCGGATTTATCCGGGGGCCGTTTTCGTTTGCATGTTGCCGCTCGAACTTGGAAACTCCGGAAGGCAGGGGTGCGGGAGTTCGAGTTCAGAACGGCAGAAGTCAAACATGACCTCTGCCGCTCAGACCTCTGACTTCAGACCTCTGACCTCTGCCGCTCTGACCTCATGACCCCCGCCTTCCTTCGACGGATCGAACTCATCATGCCGCGCACCAAAGTCGTCCAGATTCTCCGCGAGGTTCCGCCAGGCACCGAAGTCGATGTGCGAGGTTGGGTCCGCACCAAGCGTGAGTCCAAGCAGGACTTCGCCTTCCTCGAAGTCAACGACGGCAGTTGCCTCGCCAACGTGCAGATCGTGGTGGACGCGAACGTCCCCGACTATGGATCGCTCATCAAGCAGATTCACACCGGCGCGAGCGTCGCCATCGTCGGTGAGGTCAAAGAATCACTCGGCAAGGGCCAGCGGGTCGAGGTCCACGCGCGCAGCCTGAAGCTGCTCGGCACGGCCGATCCGCAAACGTACCCGCTTCAAAAGAAGGGGCACTCGATGGAGTTCCTTCGCGAGAAGGCCCATCTCCGTCCACGAACGAACACGTTCGGCGCGATCGCCCGCGTGCGGAACGCCCTCTGTGCGGCGATCCACAGTTTCTTTCAGACGCGAGGCTTCCTGTACGTTCAGACGCCGATCATCACCACCAGCGACTGCGAAGGGGCAGGGCAGGTCTTCCAAGTCACAACGCTCGATCTCGCCAAGTTGCAGCAGTCGAAGGGGCCGCTCGATTACAGTCACGACTTCTTTGGCAAGAAGGCGGGGCTGACGGTCAGCGGCCAACTCGAAGGGGAGATCTACGCGACGGCCGTCGGCGACGTCTACACGTTTGGCCCGACGTTTCGCGCCGAGAACTCGAACACCACGCGGCATCTCGCCGAGTTCTGGATGATCGAGCCCGAGATGCCCTTCTACGAACTCGAAGACAACATGGACCTGGCCGAGTCCTTCGTCCGCTCGATCGTGAAGGACGTGATGAACCACTGTCACGACGACCTTGAGTTCTTCAACCAGCGGATCGAGCCGACATTACTAACCTCACTCCAGAACATCGTCGAGCACGACTTCATCCGCCTGACGTACACCGAGGCGATCGGCATCCTCGAAAAGTCCGGGCATCCGTTCGAGTACCCGATCTCGTGGGGCAAGGACCTGCAGTCCGAGCACGAACGCTTCCTGACCGAGCAGCACTTCCAGCAGCCGGTGATCCTGACCGACTACCCGCGCGAGATCAAATCGTTCTACATGCGTTGCAACGAGGACGGCAAAACGGTCCGCGCGATGGACGTCCTCGTCCCGCGCATCGGTGAGATCATCGGCGGCAGCCAGCGTGAGGAACGGCACGCCGTCCTGATCGACCGCATGCAAGAATGCGGCCTGAATCCCGAGGACTATTGGTGGTACCTCGAACTCCGCCAGTACGGCACGGTCCCGCACAGCGGCTTCGGCCTCGGCCTCGAACGAACGGTGCAACTCGTCACCGGCATGACCAACATCCGCGACTGCATCCCGTTCCCAAGAACCCCCAAGAGCGCTGAGTTCTGACGGTCATCGGCGGATGAGTGGCACGCCCTGAGTCCTCGAAGGGCGTGATGATGATGACGAGTCGGGGCGATGACCACGCCCTTCCCAAAGCGTCAGGGCATGCCACCCCGCCGGTCATTTCGATTAGGCGGAAGGGTTCCACTTCTGTCCCGCACGCGCGGCCAGATCCTTTAGGCGGGCAATCAGACCTCCCAGCGCCATGTACTGGTCACCCTGCCTATTCCACCGTTGCCAGAGTTCGTCTTCAGTGCTGTACGCCTTGGAGTAAACATCCGGCATGGCCATCGGCCAGGGGCTAACTGCAAACCCTGAAAGGATGCGAGCGCCCTCCTCGACGAGGTTGAAGTCCTCCGCTTGAACATAGGGGCACTTGATCTGGTTTAACCATTCTTTTGCTGGATCGGCTAGCTTTCGGATGATGTCGTCGCGGACCGAGCTGCGCTCCCAGACGGCGGGATGACAGGAACGCCACTCGTCGAGCGATGTAAGCCTCGCTTCATTGGTGTTCGCCTGATGGACCCGCCCCAACGTGCAGTGGTACGTTGTGAGCAAGTCAATTATCCGGTGGAGCGGATTGGGGAGGTGATGAGTTACCTTCACATCCGGTACCAGGTCTGCAAACCTGCCCTCAGCCACCAAGTTGTAAACTTGGTCTCTGCGGGCACGAAGCTCCTCGGGCCGAATCTTGTTGCCCCTCGGGTGCTTGTCGTTATAAGCCCCGATCTCCTGGTGGCAGTCGAAGCAGAGCGGGATGCCGTTGTCCTCGTCGTTGGGGCCGCCCGCGGCTTCGTCGATGATGTGAGCGGCTTCGATATTTAA
This sequence comes from Schlesneria sp., assembly GCA_031412755.1. GTDB lineage: Bacteria > Planctomycetota > Planctomycetia > Planctomycetales > Planctomycetaceae > Schlesneria. Next base: position 21,320 of record JANODP010000270.1, read on the forward strand.
CCCGCACTGCTTGTGGCACAGACAACAACGCCGGTTGCAGCGGATGAACATCGCCGTCTTTATGGCAGGGTCGAAAGGCATGGTGTCTCCACGGTTGGCAATGCAACCAACTCCGACTTCCGCCGCCGAACAGAGAATTGACCCGCGCGGGGCGGACGCGGCTTTGAGCGTCCGGATCGCAGTGTGACAAGAGGCAACGATCCAATCTACCACTGGCAATCAACCTCTTGTATCAAGGTACCCAGACGCGGGGTGGCCCAGCTTGCATCAAGCTGGGTGCGGAGCACGAGAAACCTCAAGTTGGACCTTGATGAAGGGAGCGGCGGGTGGCCGTGAATGCGGCTTTGAGAGTATAGGGCTCCGCCGTTGCAGGACGAGCATGATGAAAGGTCATGCGCGTCGAAGCTTGGTGAGAATGCCATCCAATTCAAACGACGCCCAGCAGACTTTCGCCAGTTCGTGTCCATGCCCGCGCCAAGTCGCATTGATGACTTTGAAGTTTTTCGCCTGAAGTTTATCGACGGCCGGGATGAAATCCCGGTCACTGCTCAAGAGCAGCGCCACATCAAATCCGCTTTCCCAAGCCAACCCAAGCATATCGGCCACAATCTGTGAATCGACAGTCTTCTCGGCGGCCCGGCCAAGTTCAGCATGACATGTGGGGCACTCGGAAATCGTTGCATTACAGTTGCGGCAATGCGTGCCGTGTTTCTTCCAATGTCGCTCCACCGAAAACACGCGAACCCCCGGTTGCTTGTCCAGGAAGTTGTTCAACCACTGTTTGAGGTTCGCGTCGCGAGTCGGTTCGTAGGAGGCATAGACTCGCGTTTCTTCAAGCGACAGCGTTCCGAGACCGGCCGCTTGTAGGACTGACTCTGCCTCTCGGTGCAGCACCAAAGGGAGTTTGGTCCAGTCACACTTGTCACCTGACGCGCGATCATTCCAATTCAGGCTGAAGTTCCAGAAATCAACGAAATGCCTCAGTCGCATGAGCGTCACCCTCTGAAATGAATACGGGGAGCGTGTTTAGCGCTCCCCGGGGGGATCATGCGTGCCTCTAGCTGAGACACGGGAATGTCATGGACAAGTTTCTACAACTCGCTTCCTCGCTCGTCAACCCACGATAGGCAGTCTTTCGTTTTCTGACGGTCCTGTTTTGAGACAATCGTCAGGTGCGGGGGACTACGGTCGCGGCGGGGCGGTGTAGCTGGGGTCGGGCGTCTTCGACCGCCCCCAGACTGTTGTTGACGGCAGCGGGCGTGACTTCGATTGCTGGGGGCGAGCGAAGACGCTCGGCCCCAGCCACACTCACCAAGGTTGGGGACGGTTCTGGTAGGGATGATGGGGGAAAAAAGTGCTTGACTTGGTTGCGGAGGGGGCGAAGAATCGTTTCCGCTTGGTTTTCGGGCGGTTCTTTTGACTTCAGCCGCGATTCTGGCTGGTTCAGCGAGTCATCCTCTCAGTTCAACGGCGATTCTTGTCGGTTTAGATGCGAACATTCTCAGATCAGACGCGAACATTCTCAGTTTAGACGTGCAAACTCGCGGTTTAGACGCAAGAACTTTCGGTTGAGAGGGCTGTTGAGTGAGTTTAGAGGCGAGACTTTTGCCTCGACGAGCCTCTCAAGTCAGTGGACGAGGGTTTGACTCGTGAGGAATCGCCTTTGGGATCAGAGGACTTGGATTGCAGCCGTGAGGAATCGTGTTTGGGATCAGAGGACTTGGATCTCAGTCGTGAGGAATCGCCTTTGGGATCAGAGGAATTGGATCTGATTCGTGTGGAATCGTCTCTGATTTCAAAAGACTTGGATCTGACGTGAGTGGAATCGCCTCTGAAGTGAGTGGATGAGGTACTGAAGTCAGTGGACGCGGCTCTGAAGTGACAAGCATCGTCTCTGAAGTGACTGGATGAGGGTCTGATGTGGCTGTTTCCCGTCTCAGGCGTCGGCTTGGGGCGGTTTTTGTGTGGGAGTGACGTTCCGAACCATCAAACAAGGAGACTCGCGATGCCCATTTCTGGACCAACTTCGTATCTTTCAACCACGGATGAGTTTGGGAATCATTGGGGTGTCAGCAATACGACACTCGGAGTGAATGGGCCGCTGGTCCTGCCGGATGGGACCGTGCTGGCGGGATTGTTGACCCGGCGGGGCAATCTCAGCACCAAACGCGGGTTTCTTCAGGGGGAGTTGAACACCGAGGAGATGGCTCGGGAAGATCTCAGCCTGAAGCGGATCATGATGCAGGCGCGGCTGGTGCAGTACGGCGAGAAGGTGCGCGTCTTCTACCCCAATTCGATTTGGGCTCGTACCCTTCCCGAACTCCCTGCGGCGGGGGATTCTCCGAATCGGTTCTATGATCCGATGGATGATGTCTCCAATTCCTGGGGACGGATCAATGCCGATCCCGGGACGACGACACCCCTCACGCTGCTGGGTGGTTATACGCTGGCGATGTTCGTCACGGATGTCGCGGCGTTTAAAGCGGCTCATACGGCACTGACCGTGGCGTCGAGCAACGTCCGGCTGGCTCGCGAAGCTCGCAACGACGAACAGGATCTGATCTATGCAATCCTGAAGTCGTACCGGGAGGTCTTCCCGACCTACTTCGACAAGGATCATCTGCTGAGCCGGACTCTGCCGCGCCTGACGCCGCTCCCCGGCAGCACGCCGAGTAACGTGGTCGCGACCGGAATCTGGGACATGGCCATTCAGCAGGCGCGCATCTCCTGGACGGAGAGCTCCGATCCCCATCTCGACCACTACGAGGTCCGGTTCTGTCCCGGCCCGAATTACTCGACCGAGGACGAAAGCGTCGTCGGCAGCGTCGATCCCGGTGAGCCACGCAACCTGCCGACCGGTGCGGGCCTCGCCATTCCGGGATCGGTCGCCAGTTTCAAGGTCTACGTCATCACCACCACCGGCAACGAAAGCGGCTCCAACGCCGTGACCGTGGCCCACGACACCGTGGCGATCCCCTGACCGCGTTGGCGTGCCACGGCTTTGTTGTGACCGGCGTGCCACGGCTGTGCCAGCCGTGCGTCGTTGATCCGACCCGCACTCGCACGGCTGACACAGCCGTGGCACGCGTTTGTTCGTGATGGCCGATACGGACGGGTTACCGGGTCATCCCCCCGTCCGAATGGGCTCTGATCGGATCGGGCCAACCTCAAGCGTGACCACTCATCTTTGGTATTGCTTGTCTCTGTTGACTGGCGCCGGGTGGCCCAGCTTGCTTCAAGCTGGGTGCGGAGCACAAGAAACC
>JANODP010000271.1:0-20222 GCA_031412755.1 Schlesneria sp.
GATCAGCCTGTTATCCCCAGAGTACCTTTTATCTGTTGAGCGACGGCCCTTCCATTCGGAACCGCCGGATCACTAGGTCCGACTTTCGTCTCTGCTCGACTTATAGGTCTCGCAGTCAAGCACACTTATACCCTTATGCTCTACGCCTGATTGCCAACCAGGCTGAGTGTACCTTTGAACTCCTCCGTTACTCTTTAGGAGGAGACCGCCCCAGTCAAACTGCCCAACTGACACTGTTCACAATCCGGATTCACGGACTCGTGTTAGACTTCAAACAGGCCCAGGGTGGTATTTCAACGTCGGCTCACCGGACACTAGCGTGCCCGTGTCTTCGCCTCCCACCTATCCTACACAAGAACTGTCTAAAGCCAATATCAGCCTACAGTAAAGGTTCATGGGGTCTTTCCGTCTAGCTGCGGGAATGTGGTATCTTCACCACAACTGCAATTTCACCGGGTTGCTGGTTGAGACAGTGCTCCAGTCGTTACGCCATTCATGCAGGTCGGAACTTACCCGACAAGGAATTTCGCTACCTTAGGACCGTCATAGTTACGGCCGCCGTTTACCGGGGCTTCAGTTGCGGGCTTTAGATCCGAAGACCCTGACCCTCTTCCTTAACCTACCGGCACCGAGCAGGCGTCAGACTCTATACGTCCTCTTACGAGTTTGCAGAGTCCTGTGTTTTTAGTAAACAGTCGCTAGAGCCGATTTACTGTGGCCGACAAGTCGGCACCCCTTATCGCGAACTTACGGGGTCAATTTGCAGAGTTCCTTAACCAGCATTCTCCCGAGCGCCTGAGGCTACTCGCCCCGCCTACCTGTGTCAGTTTTAGTACGGTCGTGTGCATCAACCCTAGGAGGCTTTTCTCGGTTGCAATTCATGTGGCTTCGTCATCAAGGACTCGGGGCTTCCCCACGGGCACTTCTGGTCGCCCGACCACAATCCAAACAACGTCCCCTCTTCAGTCCGCACATTCGGCGCAGGAATATTAACCTGCCATCCATCGTCTACGCCTTTCGGCCTCGACTAAGGGTCCGGCTAACCCTGGGCGGATTTACCTTCCCCAGGAAACCTTAGGCTTTCGGCGAACAGGATTCTCACCTGTTTTATCGTTACTCATCCCAGCATAAACACTTCCCCACCCCGACACCGCTCCTTACGGTACGGCTTGTATCTGGTGCGGAACGCTCTCCTACCGTTCTTGCGAACCCGCTGCTTCGGCTTCTTACTTGACTCCCGATCATTATCGGTACTAGAAAACTCGACCGGTAAGCTATTACGCACTTTTTAAATGATGGCTGCTTCTAAGCCAACATCCCGGCTGTCTCAGTATTCTAATATCCTTTGTGACTTAGCAAGAATTTGGGACCTTAGCAGGCGATCTGGGTTGTTTCCCTCTCGACCGTGAAGCTTATCCCCCACGGACTAACTCCCGGAGTATTTGATGCGGTATTCGGAGTTTGGTTAAGCCGGGCAGGCGGGTAGCCCCCCATGCTAGATCAGTATCTCTACCCCCGCATCATAATGGTCCGAGGCTAACCCTAAAGTTATTTCGGAGAGAACGAGCTATCTCCAAGTTTGATTAGACTTTTACTCCTCCCCACAGGTCATCCCCTAATTTTTCAACATTAGTGAGTTCGGTCCTCCGCGCAGTCTTACCCGCGTTTCAACCTGCCCATGGGTAGTTCACTTGGTTTCGCGTCTACCGCCACCGACCATTGGTCGCCCTATTCAGACTCGGTTTCCCTATGGCTCCAGCCCTGAAGGCCTTAACCGAGCCGATGACAGTAACTCGCTGGGTCATTATTCAATAGGCACGCCGTCACCCACAAAAGGGGCTCCGACAGCTTGTAAGCGTGTGGTTTCAGGTTCAGTATCCTCCCCTAGCAGGGGTTCTTCCCATCTTTCGCTCGCGCTACTTGTTAACTATCGGTCGTCAAGGAGTATTTAGCCTTGGGAGATGGGCCTCCCAGATTCAGTCCAGGTTTCACGTGACTGGACCTACTCGGGTACCGACTTAGAGACTTCTGGCTTTCGACTACCGGACTGTCACCGTCTGTGGTATCGCTTTCCATCGACTTCGCCTAGCCATCAGTTTTTTGACTCGTGTCGTCGGCCCCACAACCCCGCAGGCACATGGCCTGCGGTTTGGGCTGTTTCCGTTTCGCTCGCCGCTACTCAGGAAATCGAGGTTTCTTTCTTTTCCTCCGGGTACTGAGATGTTTCAGTTCTCCGGGTTTGCTTCGTACGCCTATTTGATTCAGCGCACGATAATTCGGGAATCTCGGGATCAATGCTTATTTGACAACTTCCCCGAGCTTATCGCAGCCTAACACGCCCTTCATCGCCTCTTGACGCCAAGACATCCACCACACGCCCTTTGTAACTTGGCCACAATGATTTACGATTCGCATGATCGAATCGCATGTGGTTCGCTTTGGCCAGCCGACACACCTGTATCGACCGGCCATGAAATACAATTTGCGTTGTTGCCGAATTGTCAAAGAGCGTTCGCACAGACCACCGCAGCGAGCCTACGTGGGTCACGTCGGCGGCAGGGCTGAGCGAGGCGGCATGGTAGGATCGCCTCGTTCGTTGGTCAAGCAACTGGTGTCTGTTTTTTCATTTTTCGGAACGAGATGAGTCGCTGATCCGGATTCCGCGAACGGGTTTTGGCATCGGATCAGTAGTTGCCAATCGACGTCATTGAATCTTCCGACGGTGGGCTGCCGATTGCAGGTCGTCCACGGCAAGGATCGTCAATTTCGCGCCTCGCCGGTCGGCTGTCGAGTTCCGTTTGAATTGCCTGTTTTCGTTGATCGTGGGGGGGCGGTGTCAAAAGTGCCCAGGAATTGCTTCATCGCGTCATCGAATTCGGGGACAGGGACGACCCTTGTTTGGGGAGCCCCGATGCTGCCGGTGACTTTGACACCCACCCAGCCACGACTGAGTTTACTGGCGATTTCGTGGATCATCGGAAATCGGATCTGGCTTCGGGCCAGCATTGAGAAAAAGTCCAACTGCATCGCGCCATCGAATCTGACGTGACCGCGGCCCCTGAGACTGATGGCGTTGCCGACCAAGTCAATCGTTTCAAAGTTGAAGCGTGAGTTACCAATGTTGAAGATCAAATCGGCCCGTTCAAAGGCGGTGCGGTCGGGAGAGTCCAGTCTCAGCGCTCGGAACATCTGCACGAAGAGGGGCAGTTGGTAAAGTGCGGCGGGTGCAATCTGGAGCCTGCCTCTCCCCTGCATCTGGTCGGCAGCAGCCCCCCGACCTGCCAGGCTCATTTGTCCGTTCATCATACCCGCCACGTCGGATTGCCCTCGCAGGTATTGCTGTGCGTATCGCTCCAGCCGGCCGTGCGACAGCGTCAGAAACACCTGGTAATCGGGCTCGGCGCGCAAATCGGCCACCGCATCCAGAGTCAGCTTGCCATCGATGGCGTCGCCGACAATTCGTTCTGACGGTGGGATACGACCCGGGCCGGAATTCGACTGTTTCGGTTGGAGAGCCATGACGTGGGAGCCGGCAGTGAACACTCCCTCTTGCAGTCGGATTGGCCCCACGACGCGCGTGATCTGATGAGCGAGACCCGAGGTTTGGCGAAAGATTGAAATCGCATCGAGGTCCAACTGCCCTGAAAGGCTGGCCTGTTGTCCGTCAAAGTTTCCCTTGAGATCAATTCGACCATGCATGTCTTCGACGCGCACTCCGGCGTTGATCGCGCCGCCCGCCATGACCACCTGAACGTCCCACGCGGCGGAAACATTGCCCGACGGCTCCCTAGGGCCTGAGATTTCGACGGGGCCATGACGAGCGGTGCTAATCGAGAACTTTCCGGTCGGATTCAGCGTCTCGCACACCAGCCGCAACTGTTCCGGAAGTGCCTTTCGAAACGTGGCGTTGGGTACCAGGTCGTCAATGAACAGCTCATCAAAAGTCACCCGCCACGGCTCATCCGGGTTGAAGACGGCCGAACCCCGACCGTGAATCTGAGTGTCATCGTGGCGCGCACTGAATGATTTCATGACGAGTCGCGACGCGGCGTATGAGAACTCGCCCTTGAGATCCTGTAATGGCCACGGAAAGCTTTGCAGTTGGATATCGGCACCTGCCACATTGATGTCAGGGAGAACCACTTCGCATGGCTGGCCGGGCACCCACAGGATTCTGGTTTCGCAGCCGAAGCGACCTTTGGGCTGGAATTCTCGCCATACCAAACGGAGCGACACCGGGAGAGCCGCTTCGAGCGCCCGATCAAATGCCGCGTTCTGCACCTGAATCGACAGGTCAAGTCGTCCCGGGGCAGGCAGGCGCTGATACTGACCCGCAGCCGTCAACTCCGCACCGTCATGCTCTCCCTTTAAGCCCTCCAGCGTGACGGTGTCGCCATTCCAACGGACCAGCCCATTCAGCCGATTGATTGAATACGGAAATCCGCTGAAGGAGCACGAGCTGTCGCGCAGTTTGACGGCCAGATTCAGATCGAATCGCTGACCGAGTCCGGCGGGTCGCCTGGCCCGAAACCGCACATCCCCCTGCCCTTTCAGGTTCAATTCGGCCATCACTTTGTTGACGACTGGTGGACACGCGGCCATCAATTCGGCATCGATCGGAACTCCGTCGGACTTGATGAAGAAATCCGCATCCAACTCCGGGCCGGGATTCTTGACGATCCCCGTCACCGTCACGGGAACTCCACCAGCCCTTCCCTGACCGTCGATCCTGGCCACATTCTCGCGGAACACGACCGTTCCCGAGACCTCGCGAACCGGATACGGAAACTTCTCATGGGCCACCGTCGCCTTGTTGAGCTTGAGGTCGGCATCCCATTTCAGTCCTGATTGCTCCTGCCGTGACCAGGCCGTGATATCGCACATCCCTGTCAGCGAGAGTGAGTTCAACAGCTTGCGAGCCGACTCGGGCAGCCGAGCCTTCAGCGGTTCATCGATCTCGATGCCAATCGCGTGCAATTTCACTTGTGGCGGCCGGTCGGCGGCCGTCTTGGCGTCCAGCTTCAAACGAGCGGAACCGTTCTCGGCTTGAAACTCGCGCACGATGACCTGCCGATCATCGGCGTAGAGAGACCCACGCAACTCGTACAGCGGGAACGGAAGCAGCGGGTTACTCAGTTGTCCGCTTTGAAGTTCGGCCAGAGTTTGAAACCGGAGCGGCGCACCGGCTTCCTCCTGCTGAAACTTCGCGTGGAGATCGCACACGCAGCGCAGTCCGAAGTCGGCCGACGGCGACTGTGGCGGCACCTGGACTCGCGATTCGAGTCGCATCGCTTGCGAACGATCACTCGCCAACCCGGTCGCAACGGCACGCGAGTCGATCGACACGGCCGCCACTTGCTTGGAGGCCAGTTCCGCCATCGCCCGTCGTGCCTGTTGCAACTTTTCCTCCACGACGGGCGAGATTTCGCCGAGCAGTTGCAGCAGACCGTCATCGATCGGAAAGCTCTTCCATTTGGCTTCCACCTTCCACGGCAGCCCATCCAGGTTGAGATCGCCGGTCGCACTGAGCGGTCCCGCCGGATCGATTCGAGTCGACAACGCAACCTTTAATTGACGTGATGCCGAAGGGAGAGCCGTCAGGTTCAAATCGTTCAACTTCAACTTGCGGGTCGCTCGACCGATTCGCTGCAACTCGACAACCGCCGTGCCATGCTCGATCTCAATGTCGGGCAGAGTCGGAGCGCCGCTTCCCTGGATTTTGATCCCCTGCCAGTTCCAGCGGCCATCGGCCTGACGAACAGCTCGCAGCATCGGTTTCACGATTTGCAGCCGCCGAATCGACACGTTCTCGAAATCGGCCATCTGCTGCTGGTCCAGCGTCGCGATGGTCTCGGGGATATACAGCGACGGCTCGACATCGTCCGGCAACGTGACCGACAGACCGTATAGACAGGCTCGCCCGCTGAGATCGAAGCTCGCTCGCTCGATCCCAAACTTGAGTTCCGGGGCCATCGCTTCGAGTTGCCTCAGGGCCTCGGCACGCAGCAATTCGTCGCTGCGCAGGTAGAACCAATACACACCGCCCCCCCCGGCCACTGCGAGCAGCAGGACCAACACGATCATCAATCTGAAGATCGAGCCCAAGGGATGTTCCGCAATCAGTTCCGTGGCACAAGCGGCCAGCTTGTGAGTCGCCAATAAGAAAACGCACGCTGTCAGCCCGCACTACGGCGAAGCGGGACCAGACCACCAGCCATACCGAATCAGCAACGGCCTCATTCCACTCGCCGCCAGCACCGCGAGCGGGTACTCGGCCGGCAGCCGGTAGCGCAGCGAGCCGACGAAGAGCAGATGCAATCCGGCGAACAGCACGATCGAGCCGGCGGTCAGCATCAGGAACGCAGCGTCTCGACGAGCCCACCACGCTCCGCAGAGTGCGAACGCGAACAGCGGCAACGCCGCCAGCAGGACGACGGCCTGCAACTTCGCGTCGCGAAACTGGGCGGCATTGGGGACGAGATTCCAGAACCGGCCCTGCTTCTGTACCGCGAGCCAGACGGTCCGTCCCGGATTCTCCCACACGAAGGCCAGAGCCCGACGGCGGTACTCGCGATCCATTTCGTACTCGCTCATCGTAGTCAGCAAATGATCCTGCTCGAAGAAGGCCATGTCGCTGTCGCCCGTCGCGCCGGGATGAAGTCCGTCGTACAAACTCGGTCCGACCCACAATATCGTCGGCACCAGATGCCCCGTCACGAAGTAGTTTCTCCCCACCCACGGAGACATCGCCACTGCGACACCCACCATCAGCCAGCACGTTGATTTGAGAATCGACAACGGCGAACGCCTGCCTCGCCGCGACCAGAGCACAGCCACGGCGATCGCCGGTCCGACGTAGAGCCATGTCGGTCGCATGTACGTTGCCACACCCATCAACAGGCCTGCGATGAGCGGAACGCTTTCAAAGCCTCCCGCCGACGAGACTCCGTCCGCGCGACGAACCATCCGCGCGATCGCAATTAAACTTGCCAGCAAGGTTGCGGCAAACGCCGTCTCGCTCAACAGCAGCACGCTGAACAGGGCCATCGTCGGTGACAGGGCCGTGTAGCTCGCCGCCAACAGTCCCGTGGAATGGTCGCCCAATTCCGAGCCGAGCCAATACGTCAGCCCGCAAGCAGCCGTGCCGACACAGACCAGCAACAGCCTCGCCGCCAGTGTGCTCTCGCCAAACAATCGCTGTGAAATCGCGAGCAAGACCGGGAAGCCGGGCATTCGCAGCGCGTACCTCGGCGGAGCGTAGATCGAATAATCCCGCCCGGCGACGATCTTCCGGGCCAGTTCCCAATACCCGTCGGCATCGCCGGCGATCAGGCAGACGCTGTCGGGAGCCGCCGCCACGCGCTGTTCGACGATAAACGCCAACCCGAAGCGCACCGCGAACGCGACCAGCAGCATCAGCAACAAGCCCCTGTTCCAGCCGTGTGTCGCGTGCCGGGTCGATCCGTCCATGTTCCCCCCGAGCCGTTCCAAATCGGGCGGATCGTATGAGCGGCCCGCGATCAGGGTCAATACGGATCGCGGGAGGAGGCGAAACACCGAATCTCAAGCACCAAAACCCAAACGAATCTCAAAACTCAAATCCCCATGACGGAAGCAAACACCCGAACGAAGTCCACTGGAATCGTGAACGGCCTCGCGTTTGGAGCTTTGAGTTTTGGTGTTTGGAATTCGTTTGGTTTTTGGTGCTTGAGAATTGGGATTTCAGCCGATTCTTACGGCTGCTTCGTTCTGACGGCGGGACTGCCCCCCTTGCCCCAGCGCGAATCGTGTTGAATCTGCTTGCGCTGCGAATGCACGCCGACCATCAGCAGGTCGAACACCTGCCCGTACGCGTTCAAAGCCTTGGCGTATTTGCGCCGTTTGACGGCTTCATCGGCGAGGGCGACGGCCTCTTCGTGCTGCTTCCACTCGATGGGCCAGCCCTCTTCCATCGCGGCACGTTGGAGTTCGGCCTCCATCTTGGCGAGGCGCTGGATGAAATCTTCGGTCACTCGCGCTGCAGCCGTGCGATACGGACGCCACACGACCGTCGACATCGGATCGCGCGAGCGGGGCAATTCCGCCGCAGGCCGCTTCGCCCGCTGAAAGATCAGCCATCCCACCGCGATGAACGCCGAGGCCACAATCAAACCGAGCCCGCCCATCTTTTGATGGGGATCGAGCGTGAACAACCCCAATCCCAGCAGAAACATCGCCGCCAACAGGCAAAACAGCGCGAACGCCCACCAGCCGGTCACGCCGCTGCTCGGAGCAGGCAGATCCGCATCGTTTCCCGCGGCATCTTCGGGGATATCTCCCGCGCGAGCCACGATCACCGTGATGTTGTCCGGGCCGCCACGCAGGTTGGAGAGGTTGACCAGCAGCCGACTCGCATCGGCGGGAGGCAATTCGCCCGCGATCATGCCGATTTCGGAATCGCTCAACAGACCGCACAAGCCGTCGGAACAGAGGACGAACACATCACCGGGCAGCACGGGAGTCGGACCCTCGATATCGACCTGCACCGTCTCCTCGGGACCGAGCGACCGCGTGATGACGTTGCGCGGACAAAGCCGCTCCGCGTCGCGGGGATGCACTTTGCGCTGCTGGATCAACTCCCAGACCAGACTGTGATCGCACGACAACTGATCGATCTGCCGCTGGCGAATGCGGTAAACCCGGCTGTCACCGACATGTCCGACGATGGCTCCCTGCGGACACAGGAGCAAGGCCGTGCAGGTCGTGCCCATCCGCAGAAAGTCTTTGTTCTGCATGCCGCGTTCGTAGATCGCAGCGTTGGCCGCTTCGACGGACGCCTTCAAGGCAGCGGCCGGGCTGAGTTGCCGCAGTTTGTCGAACGTGTTGGGGATCGTGTCGACGGCGATCTTGCTCGCCAGTTCACCAACCGCGTGCCCCCCCATGCCATCGGCGACGACGAACAGATGCCCGCGCTGCTGCCACGTCGCCTGATCGGGACTCAGATGAACGACGCAGGCGTCCTGATTGTTCTGTCGGCGGAATCCGACGTCGCTCAGCGCGGCGTAGCGGATTTGCTGTTCCCAAAGCATGAAAGCCTCTTCTGGAGTGGAAGCGTCCACCCCCTGGTTCCCGTCAATTTCCCGCGTGACTGCGATTTCACGCCTTCAGCAACGAATCGCAGTTCCTCGAACCCCAAGACTCCCTGGAAGGATCGTCCGCACCGCCGACTCCTCCGCCAAGGAGGCCGCATCTTATCGGCTGACGTCAATTTGCGGAAAGAGAGCAGGCACATTTCCGTGTGGCAGGCTCGCCAGCACAAACTGCACTAGGCTCAATTTCGCACCACTACTAATATCCCGCCCCGTTTGAAGCGGCGGTTGTTTGTCGATGGCGGAGCAGGAATCGTCATGGCCCCGGCAGTTTTCAGAGACACCCAGACGCGCCAACTCCGAGATGTGGGGCAAGCCATCCGCCCAGCCTCCCCTTGTTCCCCTGTCTCCCGGTCCCCGTTCCAATCCATCTCGAACCCTGCCGCCCTGATCCTCGCGGTACTCGCCTTCACGGCTCTGACCCAGACCGGCTGTGTCAGTCGCCGCTTGATGGTCCAGTCGAATCCCCCCGGTGCGATGGTCTTGCTGGAGGGGAAGGAAGTCGGCTACACGCCCGCCGGCATCGATTTCACCTACTATGGCACGCGCGAACTGACGCTCATCAAGGACGGTTACGAGACCAAAACGCAACTCGTCCCGGTTCGGGCACCGTGGTATCAGTGGCCGGTGATCGAGTTCTTCTCGGACAATCTTCTTCCGGGACGAGTCACCGACCGCCGCAGCGTCCAGTTCGAGTTGGAACCAAAACGGATGGTCCCCAACCAGGAACTCCTCAACCGCGGCCAGACCCTCCGCAACGAAGCCCAGATCGGCCAGTGACCTTGGCGGAATTCCAACCGCCCCGCTGTCGGCTCACTTGGATCGGAGCGTCGCTTCCACCCGGATGATTCATGGCCCCGTAGCTGAGTTCGCAAGAACTCAGTTCCTCACCGTGAGTCGGGCTGAGTTCTTGCGAACTCAGCTACAGGCAGAGAATCCGGGGCAAGACTCGCAGCCGGATCGCCGTTCCATCGCGCACGGCTGTCGCCTCGTTTGCTCGCCGATATCGAGGACCGCGCCACCGTGGCAATCCGATTGAAAAGCAGGACGGACACGGAAGCTGCCGTGTATCTCGTGGCAATCGGTGCGGGGCAATGCTAGCATTTCCGTGCCGTTGCTCCGCTCTCTCCCGTCTCTCTTTCGCCTGACTCTCGAAAGCCCGCGTTACCATGCTTCCGACTCACGCCGTTGGCATCGATTTGGGAACGACCTACTCGTGCCTCGCCTATCTGAACGAGCATGGTGAGCCGATTACGGTGCCAAACAAGGACGGCGAACTTTCGACTCCCTCCGTCGTGTTGTTCGATGGCGATCATGTCGTCGTCGGGACCGAGGCTCTGCGGAACTCGATCCGACATCCGGACAAGGTCGTCGTCCACGCCAAGCGGTACATGGGGAGTCCGACTCACCGCTGGAAGATTGGCGGCAAGAGCTATTCGCCGATCGACATCAGCACCTTCATTTTGAAATCCATGCTCGACAGTGCCCGCGAGCGGGTCGGCGAGATCGAGCGGGCGGTCATCACGGTTCCCGCACAGTTCAGCGACGTGCAGCGGCAGGCCACCGCCGAAGCGGGCAAACGGGCGGGACTGAAACACGTGGACATCATCAACGAACCGGTCGCGGCGGCGCTCTGTTTCGTGCTGGGAACCGAAGGGATCTGGTTCACCGAGTTGGCGACGGCGCAGACGATCATGGTGGTCGATCTCGGCGGCGGGACGTTCGACCTGTCGCTGGTCCGCTATCAGAAGAATGAGGTGCGCGTCATCGCCAGCGGCGGCGATCTGCATCTGGGGGGCCTCGATTGGAACAAGGCCCTCGAAGTGGCGATCGGCAAACAGTTCCAGAAGGAGTTTGGGATCGATCCCTCGAAGGATCGCGAGAGTGCCCAGGCCCTGGCCCTCGAAGCGGAGCAGACCAAACGCAGTCTGTCGGTCCGGCCCAAGGCCGCGCTCACGTGCGCGGCCGGAGGACAGCGGAAGACCTATCAAGTGGAGCTCGAACAATTCGAGCGGCTGACGAAAGATCTGGTCGATCGCTGTGAATCGCTGACGCTCGATCTGCTCAAAGAACACAACATGGGTTGGGCGAAGATCGACGTCGTGCTGACGACGGGCGGCTCGTCGCGCATGCCGATGGTCCGTTCGCTGTTCAAGCAGCTCAGCGGCCGCACGTTGAACACGTCCCTCTCGCCCGACCAGTCGATCGCGCATGGAGCGACGTATTACGCGGGCATGCTGCTGTCGAACAGCGCGTTTGCGAAGTCGATTCTCAACCCGACAGCCGCGGCTCGACTCAAGCAGTTCAAGCAACACAGCGCGACGGCGCGGGCCTTGGGGGTGCTGATCCGGGACACCGACACGCAGACTCGCATCCCGCACTACATCCTGCCGGCCAACACGCCGCTCCCCGCCTCGGTGACGCAGATCTACGGCACGGTCTCGGACAACCAGCGCCGCGTCCACCTGAGAATCGTCGAGAGCGGTACGGCCGCCGACGCCAGCCATGTGGAACTCGGCATGTGCCGGGTCGATCCGCTGCCCGAGAACCTTCCCGAAGCGACCGAGATCGAAGTCACGATCCGTTATGACGAGCAGGCGCGGGTCCACGTCGAAGCCAAGGTGCTCAAAACGGGACAGATCGCGCACACTGAAATCGTGCGACCCGAGAACATGGTGGTCAGCGCACTGAGCGAAGGAAGTGAGGCCGCCGACTCCGATGCCGAAGTCTCGGTCAGGTCGATCCCGGCCGTGGTGACTCCACCATCCGTCCCGACCGCAACTCGAACCACTGCTCCGGCTGAGTCCGCGCTGCGACTAAAACCCGCCGCGCCACCGTCGTCGATCATGAAACCCTCGGTGGGTCCAAAGCCGGTTCCCGTTCCCAAGGCGAGTCCCACCACCAAGCCGATGAAGGCGGGATCGGCCTTCCTCGAAGACTCCAGCCAACCCGTCCCGCTGTGCAACAAGTGCGGCGATCCACTCGATGCGCGCGGTCAGTGTGGCAAGTGCCGTTCTCCACAGGGTGCTCCCAAGACCGCGTCACCTCCGACGAAAGCCACCACCCCACCGAGACCCGGCCAGTCTGGTGTCCTCAAATCCTCAGCAGCAGCCCAGCGGTCGGCGATCTTGAAATCCGGCCCCCTGGCACTGCCGCCGCTGCCCGATGACGACGACATCGTCGAGTTGGAAGAGGCTCGGCCGGCAAGTCCCCCGAAGAAGCCAACAGCTTCGACTTCCGGCGGTGCGGCCCAGCCAAAACCCAAAGTCAAAGCCCCCCCTCTCCCCCCGATGGCCGGACCGGGAAAGGGACCACCGCAGGGAAAGAAGCCCGGCAAGCCCTCCGATGTGGGGGAGGATGAGTTCTGGAAGGCCGTCGAGTCGTGACCTCAGGATGAGGGTGACGAATTGTTGAATCGAGCCGCTCGGGAATAAACCGGCTCGCGACCGGGTCTTCACCGTGTGAGGTTGCTCATGGCTGACGGAATGCCTCTGCCGACGATGGATCAGTTGATCGAACAGCACGCGGCGCTGCTCTATCGCTACGCCTATCGCCTGACCGGGAATTCGCACGAGGCCGAGGATCTGACTCAGCAGACTTATCTGCTCGTCCAACAGCGCGGACATCAATTGCGGGATGTGCAGGCGTTGCGGGGCTGGCTGCTGACCATCGTGCGGAATGTGTTCCTCAAATCGCGACGGCATCGGGGGCGCGGTCGTTCGCTCGACGACATCGATGAACCAACGGTCGCAGAAGAATCGTGGGACTCGCCCGTCGATCGTGAGCAATTGCAGCAGGCTCTGTTGGAACTGAGCGAAGAGTTTCGCTCGCCGCTCGTGTTGTATTACTTCGAGGACTTCAGCTACCAGCAGATCGCCGACCATATGGAAGTCCCCATCGGCACCGTGATGAGTCGCTTGTCGCGGGCCAAGACGTTCCTGAAAAAGCGGCTGACGGCGGGTGAGGAATGTGCGGCGACACCCCCGCTTCGTGCCAACCGATCCAAGGTGCTGACGACTCGAACCGCGCTGTCTCATGGATGAGAAGGATGGAATCATGCGAGACGACCTGTCCCCACCGGCTTCCGCGGCTCGCAGCCGGTTCGACTCGGAAGTGGCTCTGGCAATGAGCGACGTGCCGCTGCCCGTCGGCTTGACCGGGCGGCTGCATACGGCGGTGAAGGCTTCGCCGGTTCAACCCTCCGGGGACGCGACTGCAGCTCGCCGCGCCAACCACTGGCCGGGTCGGCTGATGTTGAGCGGCAGCGTTGCCCTGGTGCTGTTCGCCGCGTGGAGTTGGCTCGGACCGCGCGCAGCCGCGCTGACCGACGCCGATGTGCAACGACTGGCCGAACTCGATTTGAGCAGCCTCCCCGCCGATCCGTCAGGAACCCGGATCGCGATCCCTGCCGGTTGGCAATCGTTGCCTGGAATGGAACTCGGTGGGCAACCCGTGATCGTGCAAGACGACACGTTGTCCGTCCCGGTGCGTCCACTGACCTTCCGCGCCAACCGCCACGGGCGGCGCGTGACCGGTCTGCTGTTGGCCCTGCCGGAATCCCGATGGTTCTCCCATATCGAAGCGACCTCGCTGTCCGATCCTGAGGTGCGTTACACGGCCACCGGCACGTGGGCGATCTGGCGCGAGGGGAAGACCATCTTCGTGTGCGTGCTGCGCGCCGACCCCCGGGTCCTCGAAGCACTTCAGTTGGCAGCCAGCGGTCGCGAAGTGTCGTGAGGTAGCCGTGCGGCCGCAAAAGGGCGCTCCAGCCAGTCCGTCCGGATGCGTTTAAGTCGGGCTTTCTGTCTGTGGACCGGACAGAGGAGAGGTGTGTCGATCCACCATCTC
Organism: Schlesneria sp.; assembly: GCA_031412755.1. Classification (GTDB taxonomy): domain Bacteria; phylum Planctomycetota; class Planctomycetia; order Planctomycetales; family Planctomycetaceae; genus Schlesneria. Next base: position 13,977 of record JANODP010000271.1, read on the forward strand.
GCAGCGAAGACTCGTGCCGATCGGCCTACAGGATCGAGCAGATCTTCGCCAGGAAGTCGGCGTTCGTCGGGTACTTGGCCAGCGTCTTGGTCAGCATCTCCATCGCCTCGACCGGACTCAGCGAGACCAGACTTCGACGGAGCCGCGTGACGCCCTCCAAGACTTCCGGCGTGAACAGCTTCTCGTCGCGGCGCGTCCCCGACTTGCCAATGTCAATGGCCGGCCAGATGCGACGCTCGGCCAGTTCGCGGCTGAGGACCATTTCCATGTTGCCGGTCCCCTTGAACTCCTGAAAGATGGCGTCGTCCATCCGACCACCGGTCTCAATCAACGCGGTGCCGACCACGGTCAGCGAGCCCCCTTCGTCGAACTGGCGGGCCATGCCGAACATTTTCTTCGGGATGTCCATCGCCTTCACATCGAGACCACCCGTGCCGGTGCGACCGGTATTGGTCCACTTGTTAAAGGCGCGGGCAGTGCGGGTGATGCTGTCGAGCAACAGAAAGACATCGCGTCCCGATTCGGCCATTCGCTTGGCCTTTTCGAACACGAGCTGACTGACGCGCACATGGTTCTCGACTTCGCGGTCGAGCGACGAGGCCACGACCTCGCCGTTGACGCGACGCCGCATCTCGGTCACTTCTTCGGGCCGCTCGTCGATCAGCAGCACGATCAGGTAGATCTCGGGATAGTTCTTGCTGATCGCATCGGCAATCTCCTGCAGCAGCATCGTCTTGCCCGATCGCGGCGGGGCGACGAGCAGCGCCCGCTGGCCCTTGCCAATCGGACACAGCAGGTCCATCACCCGCATCGTGATCGGAGTCGTCCCCGTTTCGAGCTTGAGCAGTTGAAAGGGATTGATTGGCGTGAGGTCGTCAAATTTCTTGACCGTTTGGTACTGCTCGGGCAGCCGGCCCTCGATCGTCTGCACCGACTTGAGTCTCGGCCCCTGACCGCGGCCCATCGAGACGCATTCGCCGGTGACGTGGACCCCCTCGCGCAGGCCGTACTTCTCGATCAACGATCCCGCCACAAACGCGTCGGTTTCTTGAGAGACATACCCCGCCTTGGCATCGCGCAGGAAGCCGTAACCTTTGGGATGCAATTCAAGCGTCCCCTGAACCGGCACCAGCACTTCGGGGCCGCGCGGTTCGTTGGATTGCTGACGGGGAGGACCGTTGTTGTAGCCGCGTTGACCGCCGCCGTCGTGCGGGCGGCGGGGCTGGCCTTGCTGACCGTGGCGGCGGTCGTTCTGACCGTTGCGTCCGCGCTGCGGCGGTCGATTTTGATTTTGAACCGGTTGCGGCGCGTAGCCCACATTGTCGCCCTGACCATTCGTCCCGCGTCCCCGCCCTCGACGGCGACGGCGGCGGCGATTCGGATCGTCACCACCCACCAACTCGCCACCGCCTCCGTTCCCGTCGCCATTCGGACCGGTTTCCCGGCCGGCTTCCCCGCCGCCACCCGGCGCGTCGAACGACTCAAAGTCCATGTCACGTTCGGAGGGGGGCGATTGTTCAAACTCGGCCCGAGCGGCCGCGATTTCCTCCAGCACGTCTTCAATGACGGGTTTTAGAGGCTGCGCCTCCGCCATTCCCGTCTCCAGCATCTCACCCGATTCGACCTGCTCCGTTGGTGGAACTTTTCGTCGACGAGGCCGAGGCGTCCGCTTCGGCAAGCCGGAATCCATCTCTGTCATACAAACCTTCTCCGCTTGAAAACCCTGAGCGAACGGCACGAGCCATTCGCGTTGAACATGATCCACCATCAAAACACATCACGAACATGGCCTCATCGCGGCCAGAACTTCAAATGCCGCCATCTACCCGATTATCGGCCAGCCGGAACACTGTGCGTCCCGCCGAGAAATCACAACTTCCCGCCGGACGCAATCCCAAGCCAACGCGCCCCCTTGCACGGGACGCTTTTCGTCTGTAGTGGTTCGCCGATCCGCCTGGCCGGCATGCCGCCAAGCACCTACGGTTCGGTCTTCGTCGCAGCCTCATGACCCCGGAGGGAAAGAACTGCCACACGCCGACAAGAACCCCGACGAATCCAGTCCGAACGAATCTGGAAGTCAACGTGTCACGAACCGATCCCGGCGGCAGCATCCCTGCACCCAGAATCGCGTCACGTGACTGCTTGCAAAAAGCCACGAGTCTCAGAGACAGCCTCGTTCGTCAGACGGGAGGCATACACCCGGTCGGATCGTTCGCCGCATCGGCAGCCTTCGCGTCACCAGCGTCTGTCTCAACCACAAGGCACCGTCCGGGCGCAGTTGAGGCCGATTCGACGAAGACGACTCGCGAGATCACTGCGGCGGAGCACCCGAGTGCAAATCCACGCCGTCGGAGTCTGACAAGAGATTCGTTGGAAGACAATGACCGTGGAAAGAAAGCCACTGCGGAACCACCGCACCATTTGTTGCCTCTTCACCACAGATTCGGGCAGAGATCGCATTCCGCGAGTCCACCCTCAAACATGCAGAGATAATATCGAACGTTTGCGTTCTGTCAATTCAAGTCCTCGCGAGTTTTACAGTCATATCCCTCGCCCCTTCTCCAGAACTTCCGGCAATCGGGTGGCGAATGGTGGGGTGCGACGGATACGCTGAGTCGTCTCGCCCATCGTCGGCAGAAACAACTTCAGTCGATTCACGCTTGGAACCGCCACTGTGACTGAACGCCAGACAATCCAACCGCACTCGCAAACTGCGACCGTGCTCCTCGGCCGATATTTCGTGCTCATGGCTGCTGTCGCGTGGACGTCGTCCGTGACCGGGGATGACACACCGCAAAGTGCGGGCTTTCGTCCGCGAGCCTTCGCGATCACCAACGCCAGAATCACCGTGACCCCGGGACAAGTGATCGAGAAGGGACACGTGGTTGTTCGCGACGGGCGAGTCATCTCCATCGGACCGGATGTCACCATCCCGACCGATGCGGTGGTGATCGAGGCCGACGGACTGCACCTCTATCCCGGCTTCATCGATGCGGGAGCCTCGGCCCTGTTCGACGAGACCAAGCCCCAGCCACTGGCCGGTCGTGGTGTGGATCTCTCGCGATATGCCCTCGCCGGCATGAGGTCCGATGATCGCAACGGACTCACCCCCGAATTCGCCGCCGCTGAACACCTCAAGCCGCAACCAGGCGATCTCGACAAGTACCGACAAACGGGCTTCGTCGCCGTTCACGTGTTGCCCTCCGGACGCATCGCGAGCGGTCACGGAGCCGTCGTTCACCTGGCATCGCTTCCCGTGCGCGAGGCCCTCCTCTCGTCTGCCACCTTCGCCACGATGCAGCTCTCCGAACGAGGCGGCTCGGATTACCCGGCCACGCTGATGGGAGTTCACGCCCACCTCCGACAGACATTTCTCGATGCCGAACGCCATGCGAGCCACCAGCGGTTATTCGCCGCAGGCGCGGCAAACATCGAACGTCCGCCGGTCGATCCCGCCTTGGAAGCCTTCACACAGATGCGGGTGGGTCAACAGAAGACCATCTTCATCGCCCACACGCGAGACGATCACGATCGCGCCCTCAACTTCGCCGCCGAGCATCAGCTTCGCGCGGCGATCTGGGGCGGGCGCGAAGCGTATCGCGTTGCCGAACGACTCAAGAAGTCCGGTACCGACGTGATCGTGCAGGTCGACTTCGACGATGAGCCGAAACTCGAAGCCCCCAAACCCAACAACGACGATCCGCTTCCCGATCTTCCCGAACCGCAGCGCGTCCGCGAGCACAAACGGCAGGCGTGGAAGGAACGAGTCGCGGGACTGGCCGAACTGCACCAGGCGGGCGTAAGGTTCGCCATCTCCTCGCGCGACGCGAAGTCTCAGGCCGACGTTCTCAAGGGAGTGCGGCAAGCGATTGCGAACGGCCTCGACCGCGATGCGGCACTCGCCGCGCTGACCACTCAGCCCGCCGCGATCCTCGGACTGGAACGGGAACTCGGCACGATTGCGGTCGGCAAGCCGGCCTACTTCGTGGCCCTGACCGGGCCGTTCGACAACGAACATTCCAGGGTGCGGCATGTCGTCATCAACGGCCAGCGGTACGAGTACCACAAGGACGCCAAGCCCGTGGAACCAACCAAGCCCGGCGAACCGCCGCCGCTGCAAGTCGCGGGGACGTGGGCCGTCGAGATCGACTCGGCCGACGGCAAGCTGCGCGGTGATTTGGAATTGACTCAATCCGACCGCACGTTGTCCGGCCGCTTCCAAAGCGACCAGGGAAACGGACGACTCTCCTCCGGCAAGGCCACCAGGGACGTGATCGAGTTCGTCGTCGCCATCGGTGCGGGAGACAACACGATCCAACTCAAATTCGACGCCAGATTGGATGGCAATCAACTGCGAGGCAACTTGAAATCCCCCTTCGGTGGTGCGACGAAGTGGAGCGCCAAGCGAGCCGACGCCAAACCGCAGGGAAACTCCGCTGTTCAGCTCACCTCGATTGAAGGGGTCGAAGACGCAAAACCCCAAAGTCGCCCGCAGTCTCCGAGTGCGCAGCCATCCGCCGCCGATGCGACTCAACCTGCCAACGCTCCGGCGGCGATCGCCGCGCGGAGCGACACGGCGACATCGGAGCAGCCCGTCGAATTCCCCGAAGACCGCCGCGCTAGGCCCATCCAAACGGGAGGCCACGTCCTCGTGAAGGGGGGCACCGTGTTGACCGCGACGGGCCAGACGCTGCCGAACCACTCCATCCTCGTCAAGAACGGAACCATCATTGCCATTGGTCCCGATGTCATGGCCGATCCCGGCATGACCGTGATCGACGCGACCGGCCGCTTTGTCATGCCGGGGATCATCGACACACACAGCCACATCATGATCTCAAACGGTCTCGGTGGCGTGAACGAAGCCACCTCGTCGATCGTCTGCGAAGTGCGCGTCCGCGACGTCGTCAACTCCGCCGACGCCAGTGAGTATCGCGCATTGGCCGGAGGCGTCACGACGGCTCGGCTGCTGCACGGCTCGGCCAATTGCATCGGCGGCCAGGACGCGGTCGTGCAACTCAAGCACGGCACCACCGCCGCCGAGCACCTCTTCCCCGGAGCCCACTCGGGCGTGAAGTTCGCCCTCGGTGAGAACGTGAAGTTCCGGCAAGGCCGCTTCCCCAACACGCGGCTCGGCGTGGAGGCGACTCTCAACCGGGCGTTCCTCGAAGCACTCGACTATCGCCGCGTCTGGCTGGAGTATGAGAAAGCCAAGTCAAGAGCGGAGAGTGGAGAGACAAGAGCCAGAGAAGAGACGAGAACGAAGAGCGGAGAATCGAGAACCGGACAAGACAAGACAGATGGTGCGGCTTCTCCGGCTCTTGACTCTCGTCTCTCCACTCTCGACTCCCTCCTCCCCCCGCGCCGCGACCTGCGGCTCGAAGCCCTCGCCGACATCATCAACCACCAGAAATTCATTCACTCGCACTGCTATCGCGCCGACGAAATCCTGATGCTGCTGCGCGTGGCCGAGAGTCACGGCATCCGCGTCTGGTCGTTGCAGCACGTGCTGGAGGGCTACAAGGTCGCTCCCGAGATCGTGAAGCACGGGGCCAGTTGCAGCACGTTCGCCGACTGGTGGGCCTACAAGGTCGAAGCCTTCGACGCGATCCCGCACAACGCCGCGCTGCTGCACGAGGCGGGAGCCAACGCGGTCATCAAGAGCGACGACTGGGAGCTGATTCGCCACCTCTACCTCGAAGCGGCGAAGACGATCCGTTACGGCAACATGCCTCCCGACGCCGCCCTGCAGGCGATCACGCTCAACTCGGCAAAGGAATTGGGCCTCGCCGACCGCCTTGGTTCGATCGAAGTCGGCAAGCAGGCGGACCTCGCCATCTTCAGCGGCCATCCCCTCAACGCCTTCTCACGCTGCGAGCAAACCCTGATCGCGGGCGAGGTCTACTTCACACGCGACAAGCAGCCGACCGCGATGAGTACCGAAGGAGCCGCGCGGTCCGCGAAGCCCGTCGAACTGAAGCTGCTCAAACCCGACGAGCGAGTCGCCAAGATCGATCTCGGCGCTGCCCTGCCGCGCGCGGAGTCTGCTCTGGTCCCCTCGCCCCCGTCTTCGGGGTAGTGGGCTTGGGTGCGGGGGCCGAACGGCGAGTACGCCATCCAAGCTGTCAGCGGTATCGCAATCCAGGCCGCCACGTCACTCGAAAGCCCCCCACACCCAAACCCACTCCCCCCCAAAGCGGGGGGCGGGGGGCCAAGAGTGGCGACACGATAAGCCATCGTCGGCGC
>JANODP010000272.1:0-8301 GCA_031412755.1 Schlesneria sp.
CAATCGGAGCAGGCTTGATGTTCCCACCAGCAAACCGAGAGCGATTCGAGAGTTTGAGGTTGCTCAATCCTCTTGAAGCAATTCAAGCCTGGATTGATGGTTCGTTCGGCATCGGGGATGAGCCGGCGCTGATTGAAGCCATACGGAAGGACTTCCGAGTCGTCATGCCTGACGAAGAGATCATCGATATCCTGCGCGACGCATGGGATGAAGAGTGGGACGCTTCGACGTGTCTGAAGAAATTGGTCGGTCGAAAGTAGTAGAGATAGTCCGAACGATAACCGCAGCCAGAATTCCTCCGCTCCGTTGAACCGGAGCACTCGCAAACAGGAGCCAACGATGTCCCGACTTCACCTGCCATTCTGTGGTTCTCCCGAACACGGCATTTCGCGGCGAAGCTTCCTCTCAGCGAGTGGTCTGGCCGGGGCGACGGCCTTCGCGACGAACATGCGGGTGCTGGACCTGCTCAAGAATCCATGCTTTGCTGGCGAACTGAAGCGACAACAAAAAAGTGTGATCTTGTTGTGGCTCGGTGGAGGTGCGAGTCAGTTGGAGACGTGGGATCCGAAGCCGGGGCGGCCGACCGGCGGGCCGTTCCGGGCGATTCAGACTGACATCGCTGGCGTGCAGATCAGTGAGTTGCTGCCGAAGATGGCGCAGCGGCTGAAGACGACGGCCCTCATTCGATCGCTGAACACTCGCAACGCCGACCACGGCGGCGGGACGCGACTGATGGAGACCGGCCGTGCGATGGAGCAGGCCATCGACTACCCGGACCTCGGTGCGCTGATCGCCCGCGAGTTGGGACGGGCCGACAGTCAGGTGCCCGATTACGTGTCGATGTACTCCGAAACGGAAGGCCGTCACAAGGGAGGCTCGGGGTTCCTCGGAGCGCGCTATGCCCCGACGTTCCTCACCGAGAGCATGATCCCGCCCAACATCCGCCGCCCCGATTCGATCACCGAGGTCGATCATCAGGAGCGGGCCGACCTCCAGAAGATGCTGGCCAAGCGGTTCAGCGAGAAACGCTACAACGCCTCGGTCGCCAGCCACGGCATGGCCTACGAACGAGTCCGCGGCATCATGGCGAGCGAAAAACTGTTCGACATCGGGCAGGAGTCGCCGTCCGCGCGCGAGTTCTACGGGCCGACTCAGTTTCAGGAGCAGTGTCTGGTTTCCAGACGTCTCGTCGAGGCGGGCGTACCGTTCGTGAAGGTCGCCCGCGCGTGGTGGGACAGCCACGGGCAGAACTTTGAAACGCACCTCGAACTCTGTGCGGACCTCGATCAGGGGATGTCGGCGCTGCTCGACGATCTGAAGCAGCGCGGGTTGCTCGACACGACGCTCGTCATCACGCTGGCCGAGTTCGGTCGCACGCCGAACATCAACGCCAGCCTCGGCCGCGACCACTTCGCGAGTGCCTGGAGCTGCTCGCTCTCCGGCTGCGGCATCAAGGGGGGCTCGGTCTACGGCAAGACCGACGCCGACGGCCACAAGGTTGCCGAGGGCGAGATGAAATCGGGCGATCTGTTCGCCACGATCTTCACAGCGCTCGGCATCGACTACAAGAAGGAATACCAGATCGGGGCCCGACCGATCCCGATCGTCGATTTCGGCTGTAAGCCAGTGATGGACGTGCTGGCGTGATGATCACGCAACATTCGACGGGCCGCTCTCTCCGGTCCCCTCTCCCCCGTCTTCGGGGGAGAGGGCTAGGGTGAGGGGGCCGAGTGGTGATGGCCTGCCACGCAGTGAAGACGCTCACTTCAAGACTTGCCCCAGTTTCAAAATCGCTCGACGTTGAAAGCCCCCTCATCCTCACCCTCTCCCCCCTGTGTTTGTCTTTTGAAGACAGGGCGGGGCGAGGGGACAAGAGACTGAACCATGTCCACCGCCGATCCCACCAAGTTCAAGATCGCCAAGTCCGCCCGCGTGCCGGGCATCTCGCTCTGCGTGGCGCTCGTCCCTCAGACGCAGCGACTGCTCGTCGGAGGATCGGACTTCAAAGTCCGCGAGATCGACATGGCGGCCGACAAGCCGCAACCCATTGAGTTCACCGGCGAGGGACATCAAAGCTACGTGACCGGAGCTGCATTGGCTGGAAACCAACTGGTGACCGGCAGCTACGATGGCCGATTGATCTGGTGGGACATCGAGAAGCGAGAGCCAACTCGCGCGGTGACGGCTCACGACAAATGGATTCGCAACGTCGTCGCCTCACCGGACGGCAGGCTGATCGCCAGCGTGGCCGATGACATGCTGTGCAAGGTGTGGGATGCCGCGACGGGCAACCTGCTGCACACGCTCGTCGAGCACAAGCCGATGACGCCTCATCATTTTCCGTCGATGTTGTACGCGGTCGCGTTCTCGGCGGACGGTCAGCTTCTGGCAACCGGCGACAAGGTCGGGCACGTCGCCGTGTGGGACGTCCCCACCGGACGCAAGGTCGCGGAAGTCGAGGCCCCGATCCTGTACACGTGGGATCCCAAGCAGCGACGTCACTCGATCGGCGGCATCCGCAGCGTCGCGTTCTCGCCCGACAATCGACTGCTCGCGGTCGGCGGCATCGGCACGATTGGCAACATCGACCACCTCGACGGGCCGTCGCGCATCGAGGTCTTCGAGTGGCAGGCGGGGAAACGGGTTCAAGAAATCTCGGACACGAAATTCAAGGGCCTCGTCGAACAGATCGCCTTTCCGCGCGAGGGAACCTGGTTTGTGTGCGGCGGCGGCGACAACGGCGGCTTCCTGTCGTTCTACGATTCGCAGACGGGCAAGGTCGTCCATCAGGACAAGCTGCCGATGCACCTGCACAAGTTCGTGCTGAATGCCGAACAAAACACGCTCTATGCCGCCGGCCACGACCAGATCGTGGCTGTCGAGTTCAAGGCGACCGCTCCCGCCGGGCCACCGGCACCGGCTCTGCCCGAGGACTGAGTACCTGCATGTAGCTGAGTTCGCAAGAACTCAGCCAAACTCACGATGAGGTAGCTGAGTTCTTGCGAACTCAGCTACGAGGCCATGAATAATTCGCCCTGGGATTTGACCGCCACTCAACGAGACAGCCCGGAGACCAATCTGGTTTCCGGGCTGTGGTGCCACATGGGCGGGTCGATCGTCGCGTCAGAGCCACCGTCCCGCGACTACTCATCCAGTTCGACGTTCCAGTACGCCTCGCTGAGGAACTTGGACCAACTGGCGATGCGCATCGAATGCCACGAGTACATCGGCCGCCACGCCGGACGGACGGGAGTCTTCCGCAGCGGCATGTGCGCCTCGGCCGGCGTCTTGTTGGCCTTGCGCTTGTTGCACTCGACACACGCCAGCACGCAGTTGTCCCAGGTGGACGTGCCGCCGCGCGAGCGGGGCTGCACGTGGTCGATCGTCAATTCCTCCGTACCGGGTTGAATGCCGCAGTACTGGCAGGTGTGGTGATCCCGCTTGTAGATGTTGCGGCGACTGAACGTGACGATGTTCGCCGGAACGCGGTCATAGCGCACCAGCGTGATGACTTCGGGAATGCGCATCCGGAAGGCGACCGATTGGACGAACAACTCGTCCTGCGCCGGAATGAACCGCGCCCAATCCTCCCACGTGTACTGCTGAAAGTCGGCAGGATCGACGAACCGGGCTCGTTCGGCCGCCACCAGCGTGAGCGATCGCGCCACGGAAACAACACCCACCGGCTGCCAGTTGCGATTCAAGACCAATGTCGGACGTTGCAGTAAAGCGACCACGCTCGATCTCCCATCCTGTCTGAGGGTGTTCGATGAGACCCGTTCCCACCGCCCCGACCACCCGCAAGCCCCCTCCAAATTGGCGGCTATCCTCGTATAGGAACCGATTGAGCCGCATTCGGCAACCAATCAGCCTCCACAAAAGGACGTCTACTTCGAGAATTCACGAAGGATCGAGGGGTGCGAAGTGCAGACGCGGCTGGGCCTTGAGACACTCACATGACGAATTGGTTCGGCACGCCGAGCCGTCTGCCCGCAGGGAAAAGGCAGTAGCTGAACTCGCAAGAGTTCAGAATTCCCCAACTCACTGAATTCTTGCGAATTCAGCGACATACCGGATGGGTGAGATCTTGGCCGGTTACTTCTTGCCGATGCAGTACAGCGCTCGGTCCGTCCGCAGCAGGAGTTGGCCGTGGTGGACGGCGGGCGAGGTGTTCGTGCGGCTGTCGTCATCGGCGAACTTGTTGTGAGCCAACAACTCGTACTCCGGCTTGGCAGCGACCACGTAGGTGCCGTTGCGCTGCGAGACGATGTACAGTTTGCCGTCGGCCAGCACGACGGACGACCAGATGGTCCCCGCATTCGGCTCCAAACGCTTCTCAAACACGGTGTCGCCGGTGGCGGCGTTCTGGCAGCAGACGATGCCGCCCCCGTCGTTGGCCCAGTACAGGTGGCCGTCGAGGTACACCGGCGAACCGACGTTGGAACCTTTCGGCTTGCGCCACACTCCGTGCGACTGCGTGACATCGCCGCTGCCGCCGGCTCGTACGGCCAGTGACGTGTGGCCTCCGCCAATCGCGAAAACGACATCGCCGTGAGCCACCACGCTGGGGCAGACGTAGCGATGGATTCCGTCCGCGTTCCACAGCGGCTTGCCGTCGTTGGGATCGAAGCTCAGCAGACGCCCCTCCGTGCTGACGACCACTTCGCGCCGCGACTTCGCATCGACCAGTAGCGGAGTATTCCAGGCCGAGCGAATTCCTCCGGCCTTCCACACTTCATTGCCGGTCAGCTTGTCCAGTGCGACCAGCGACCCGCTTTCGACACTCGCGTTGACGATGAGTAGTTTCTCAAACAGCACGGGCGAACAGCCCGAGCCCCAACCGTGAGTTCCCTCACCGACACTGGCCTGCCAGAGCTGCTTGCCATCCAGGTCAAAGCAGAACACGCCCGACTTGCCGAAGAAGACGTACAGCCGCTCGCCGTCGCTGACCGGCGTGCTGGCGGCATAGCCGTGGTAGGAGCCTTCGCCCTGATATTGGTGTTCCGGCAGCTTCGGTTCAAACGGCTTGCTCCAGAGCGGCTGGCCCGTGCCACGCTCGAAGCAGAGCAGATGCCGCACGAGTTCCTTCTGCTCGCCCTTGCTCGGCTCCAGGCCGTAGCCGGAGTAGCTGGTCAGATAGACGCGATTGCCAACCACGATCGGACACGACGACCCCGGCCCCGGCAACTCGGCCTTCCAAGCGATGTTGTCGGTGGACGACCATTTGACGGGCGTCCCTTTCTCGTCACTGATCCCCAATCCGCCGGGCCCACGAAACTGAGCCCAATCACCCCCGAACGCGGTCGCCGAAAGCAACGCCATCAACGCCAGGGACTGCACGCCACGAACAGACATCGCTGGTTCCTCAGGGAAAGGGAGTCGGGGGAACAGACTCGCAGGATCGTACCGTGCCACGCAGGAATTTCACCCCGCGAGCGATCCTGTGACTCGGGCCATCCGCTCCTGATCTCGCCACCCGGCCGTGAAGATCGGCTGACCGTCATCATCGGGCATGCCGAAGACGCTGGGGCGAAACGCAATCGTCTCCTGCTCCCGTCAGGTCGTTTGTTGCAGGCCGGAGATGACAGTCTCCAGGAACTCGCGGGCGCGGCGGGCGAGGGTGTCGATTTCTTCGGGCGTGGTGGGGCGGGGGACCAGCGGGGCGAAAATGTTTTCGTAGGCGAGCGGCAGCTTCAGGCCGGTGAAGGCGACCGGTTCGAGCAGGCGGTAATGGTCGATCTCACCGAAGCCGGGGCCGCAGTCCTGGTCCTTTGGCCAGTTGCGATGATCCTTCACGCAGAAGCTGCGGACCTCGCGGGCGCACTTGCGGATGTCGGGGATCGGATCGAGGTCCAGATAGTCCATCACGTTGCCGGCGTCGTAGTTGACGAGGACGCCGGGGTCGTTCACCTCGCGCACGATCTCGGCGCAGGCTTCGCCGGTTCCGGTCGATCCGCCGTGCTGCTTGACGACGATCATCACCCCGTGGTCGCGCGCGATCGGGCCGAGGGCCTTGAATCGCTCGACCCACACCGCGCGGTTGCCTCCCTGAGTGTGGCCGAAGGTGAGTACCTGGCCGATCCCCGCCGCGGCGGCCTGCTTGAGCCGCTGCGTCAGTACGTCCAGCCCGCGCGGATGTTCGGGATAGATCGTCGAGAACATCATCACCGGTTCGAGGCCCAGATCGCGGCAGCGCTTTGCCAACGTCTTCGCGGCCTCGGGCGGGGCGTCTTCGGCCATGACGGGAACCTGCTCGCCGTTCGCTTCGCGGTGCTTCACGCCCCACGCGACATGGCGATAACCGGCCGACTTGATCCCCGTCAGCGCACGCTCCAACGGAAAGCCACTGTAGGGGAGCGTCATGCAGGCGTGTTGGAACTCGGTCGGCTTGCGGTCGGCCGGCTTTGTCGCGGACTGTGGCTCGGCGGCTGGCAGCGAGGAGCCTTCCGGCGGGAGCAACGTCAGCGCCGCGATCGATGCGGCTGTCGCCGCCGACTGGCAGAGAAAGCTTCGGCGTGTCAGATCAGGAATGGCAGAACGATGGGGGCAGAACGATGGAACCAAGAATTTGGTGCGTGAATCAGTCTTCATCGTTCTGCCCCCATCGTTCTGCCAAACATTTCCAAACGAGCGATCACACATACCGGGTCAGTCCCGGCACCGCGACGGGGGGTGAGGCGATCTCACCCCATTCGTAGCGCGGCGGAGTGAGGTCTTCCTTCGACTTCCAGGCCATGTCCCACGTGATCTCCTGGCCGGTGTAGGTCGCCATGCGGCCCATGATCGCCAGCAGAGTGCTCTTGGCCATGTACTCGCCGTTGTTGATCGGCTGGCCCGCGCGGATGCTGGCGAACAACTCGTCGTGCTCGACCTGATAGAGATCCTTGACCTCGTCGCGGAAGGTCCAGTCGTCTGCGGCCTTGATGCTGACTCCGTTGCGTCGTTCGGTGAGCAGCGCCGTCCCCTTCGTGCCGGACAGGCTGACGCTGATGTCGTTCTTGCAGCCGGGGATCTGCCGCGTGTTGCTGATGATGCGGGAGCCGTTCGCGTACTCATAGACGACGCTGTGATGGTCGAAGATGTTGCCGTACTCGGGGCCTTTGCGGACCTCGCGGCCCCCCATGCCGATCGCCTTGACCGGGTATTGATCCCCCATCGCCCAGGCGCAGACATCGAGATTGTGAACGTGCTGCTCGACGTTGAAGTCGCCCGACAGCCAGGTGAAGTAGTACCAGTTCCGCATCTGCCAGTGCATGTCGGTCCACTCGGACTGACGCGGCTTGATCCAGATCGGGCCGCGGTAATCGTTGGCGATCAGAGTGCGAACGTCACCGATCGCGCCGTCTCGAATGCGGCGAACGACCTCGCGGTAGGGAGCGTGATACCGCAGACAGAGTCCCGACACGACGGCGAGTTTTCTCTTCTTCGCCTCCTCGCAACTGCGGAGCACGGCATGCACGCCGGGAGCATCGACCGCGCACGGCTTCTCGGCGAAGACGTGCGTCCCCGCCTCGACCGCCGCCTGCAAATGGAGCGGGCGGAAATGCGGCGGGGTCGTGAGCAGCACGACATCGACGCCGCTCGCCAGCACCTGCTTGTAGGCATCGAAGCCGACGAACTGCCGTTCGGGGGGAACGTCGATCTTGGAGTTCAAGGCCTCGTTCGCCTTGAGAGTCATGAGGCTGCCGTACAGCCGATCGTCAAACGCGTCCCCCATCGCGGTGAGTTTGACGTGACCGTCGGCCATTAGTGCCTGAGACGCGGCTGCCGTTCCGCGCCCGCCGCAACCAATGAGTCCGACACGCAGCGTGTCATCGCCCGCCGCATGCACGGTATGGCTGAGACTCATCGCGCCGGCGATCGCTCCCCCCGCGGTGGCCAGAGTCGATGTCTTCAAGAACTCGCGGCGCGTGCTGCTCGGGGGGAGGGAATTGCTGGGAGGCATGGGATGGTTCCTGTGGCTTCGTGAAATGAACGGCGTGCCGTGCATGTGAAACGGGATCAGTTTTTTGGCTCCACCGGCAGCGGTCGCAGTTCCAGGTTTCGGAAGAAAACTTCGTGGCCTTCGGACTGCAACAGGATCTTGCCGGCGGCCGGGTTGGCGTCAAAGCACTCGTTGACGGTCTGGCCGTTGATCTTGATCGTAACCCGCGAGCCTTTGCAAACGCATTCGACCCTGGTCCATTCTCCCAGCGGGCTCGCGACGTCGTTCCGGCCGCGTGTGTCGATCAACTCTTCGAAGAAGGGCTGGTGCTTCGACCACCAGAACTGCTTGCCCGAATAGACCGTCGGCTTCCCATC
>JANODP010000273.1:0-6958 GCA_031412755.1 Schlesneria sp.
GTCGCCGGATGGGCGAAGGCTTGCTTCGGCGTCATATGACAAGTCGGTTTGTCTATGGGACACCTTCACGGGAGAGTGCCTGCGAATGCTCAAGGGGCATTCAAAGGAAATATGTAGCGTCGCATGGTGGCCTGAGCTTGACGTGCCGAAGCTAGCATCAGCGTCCTACGACAACACTATCCGCATTTGGGACACAGAAACCGGACTGGCTACGAACAGCTTAGAAGCACACACGGAAGCCGTGAAATGTGCCGTATTCGACGCCGATGCTCGACTAATCGCTTCGAAGGGTAGAAATGGCGACGATACTGTCCGGCTTTGGCGATGCGACACTTGGCAGCCAATCGCGGTTATCCCCGAACCCGCATCAAATGCTTGGCTACCCGGCATAGCGTTCCACCCGCATGAGCCGGTGCTGGCCACAGTTGGCTCAGACCCGGGCGCAAATTTAGACGAGTTCGACACGCTCATTCACATCTGGGAGTTGGACTATGCCGTGTTGCTGGGCGAGGACCGTAGCCGGACTCGTGAGAGTTCGGGGGGCGGATGTCTTGCGACTTCCGCTACGGAGGACTCGGTCCTGCATACCACGGCGAAGATTGTGTTGGTGGGGGATTCGGGTGTGGGGAAGACGGGGTTGGGGTGGCGGCTAGCGCATGGGGAGTTCAAAGAGCATGCCTCGACTCACGGGCAGCAGTTCTGGGTGGTCGATCAACTCGCCGAGAAGAGGAAGGATGGGACGCGGTGCGAGGCGGTGTTGTGGGATCTCGCCGGGCAGCCCGATTACCGGCTGATCCATGCGCTGTTCCTCGACGATGCCGATCTGGCCCTCGTGCTGTTCGATCCGACCGATCAGCGCGATCCGCTCGGGAGCGCCGAGTACTGGGTCAAGCAATTGCCCGCCAACTGCCCGAAGATTCTGGTCGCGGCCCGCGTCGATCGGGGGCATGTCGTCCTGACGAATGAGGAACTCGACAACTTCTGCCAGCGGCATGGCATCGTCGGCGGCTGGATCGAGACGAGCGCATTCTCGGGCCTGGGACTCGACGGGTTGCTCGACCGGATGAAGGCCGGGATTCCGTGGGACCGCAAGACGGCCGTCACCACGACCGCGACGTTCAAGCGGATCAAAGACTTCGTCCTGGCCCTCAAGCAGAACCGAACCGGCCAGCAGATCGTGTTCACTCCCGCCGAGCTGCGCCGACAGCTTGAACGCGCGCCAGCGGAAACCAGTGTGGCACGCCCGGAGTCTTCGACGGGCGTGGGATCTGGAGACGCTGGTCCCCCTCCCCACGCCCTTCGCGAAGCCTCAGGGCGTGCCATACTTTTGGGCGCGTTCACCGACGCCGAAATGCTGACCGCCGTCGAGCGGTTGGCGAGTCACGGGTTTGTTCGACTCCTCAAGCTGACCGATGGCCAGCAGCGGATTTTGCTCGTACCCGAGTTGCTGAACAATCTGGCCTCGTCGTTCGTGCTCGAAGCCCGCCGGAACCCGCGCGGACTCGGGGCTCTCGAAGAGAGTCGCCTGCTCGAACATGGCTACCGCTTCCCCGAACTTGAAGGGCTCAGCGAGGGAGACCACGCGCTGCTACTCGACGCCACGATCACCGCGTTCCTCGAAAACCGGCTGACCTACCGCTGCTTCCGCGAAAGTTGGGGCGAGGCCAAGCTGCTGATCTTTCCCGAGTTGATGAAACTCAAGAAGCCCGAACGGGACGATCTGGCGACGGAAGAGGGAGTCTCTTACGCCGTCACCGGAGCGACCGAGAACACCTTCGCAGGGGTGGTCGTTCTGCTCGGCTATACCAACGCGTTCCTCCGCACCGATCAGGCCCAAGACGTGGCCTACTACGAATACGAGAAGGGCCAGATCTGTGGCGTGCGACAGATCCCGGAAGCCTCTGGGGAGCGAACATTCGTCCTGTTCTTCAACTCGCAGGCGACCAAACAAGCCCGTGGTGTCTTCGAGGGGCTGGTCGAAAAGATCCTCGGGCAGAAGAACGTCCAAGTGCGTCGGCTGCGACCGGCGAAATGCCCGCATTGTCAAACGCCAGTCGATCGCGCCGTGATGTCCCGCCGCCTCAAGGAGGGAAAGCCCATGATCTACTGCGAGGATTGCGGCGCAAAAGTTGATCTCCCGCCGAATGAACCGCTCCTCTTGCCACTGCCGGAACTGATTGAGGTCGTTCATGAAGAGACGATCGCCGAGTGGCGGACCCGCTTCGAGGCCGTCGCCTTCGACGTGCAGCGGTGGGTGCAGGCGGAGAAGCGTGCGATTCCGACCTGCTTCGTCAGCTATGCGTGGGGCAACCCGGCTCACGAACGCTGGGTCGAACACCGCCTGGCGACGGACCTGCAAAAGGGAGGCATCACAGTTATTCTCGACCGCTGGGAGAACCATCCCGGTGCGGACCTGCCGGGATTCGTCGAGCGAATTGGCGAGTCCGACTTCGTGCTGGTCGTGGGGACGCCAGCCTACCTGAAGAAACACAAGAACGAGGATCCGCAGACCGGTACGGTCGTCTCCGCGGAGATGTCGCTGGTCAACTCGCGCTTGATGGGGACGAAGGCTGAGAAGGAGACTGTCATCCCGCTGCTTCTGGAAGGATCGCCCGCAGAGTCGCTGCCTCTGCTGCTGCGCCCTCGGGTAAGCAGTGACTTCCGCGACGACGGCCGCTGCTTCGACGACGGCCGCTATTTCGACACCTTGCTCGCCCTGCTGCTTGGCCTTTATCGCATCGGGCTTCGCGATCCGGTGGCTGAACAATGGAAGCAGAAGCTCGGTAGTCGCGGCTTCGAGACCCGCCACTTGATGAGTGCTTACGATCCGTTGGCAGCTTACGACGTGAGGATCTGAGATCTGTTGGTCTGTTTACCTGTGCCAACTCGAACGGACATCGACGACGTACAGTTACAGCCGCGTGATCCGATAGCCGGGATGATCGGGTGAGAACAACTCCGGCAGCAGGCGGACTCCGAGGCCGGGACGTGCGGGGAGTGGCAGGTGTCCGTTGCGGACGGTGACGGTGTCGTCGATGAGATGCGGGTAGAGCGTCTTCAGGTGGGCTCGCACCGTTTCCTGATACGTCACGTTGGTACAGGACGCCGAGATGTGCAGTCCGGCGAAGAGCGTGAGCGGGCCCGTGCAGTCGTGCATCAGCGCGGGGACGTTGAAGGCCTGAGCCAACTCCGCCGCGCGGCGGGTTTCGCTGATGCCGCCGACCCACGTCGGATCGATCATCGCGTAGTCGGCCGCCCGGCGTTGCAGGACCTGGCGGTACTCCTCGCGGCTGACCAGCATCTCGCTGACGGCGATGGGGACTCCCGCGCGGTCGCGGAAGTCGGCGATCGTGTCGACGCAGTCGGGACGGATCACGTCCTCCAGCCACAGCGGTTTGAGTTCCCGCATCGCCTCGGCGATCCGCAGCGCGGCGGGGAGCGAAAAGAAGCCGTGGCCGTCGAGCATCACCTCCATGTTCATGCCGACCCGTTCGCGGATCGCATGGAACGGACGGAGGCTTTCCTCCAGGTCGGTCCAACTGACGCGGTGGCCTCCCGACCGATGATAGACCCGGTCGAGCGACCACAGCTTCATCGCCGAATAGCCCTCGGCGAGCAGTTCCTCGGCCAGATCACCCGGATGGTGGACGCTGTTGTAGTTGTCTTCGAGCGGCCCCGGTTGCCCGATGTCGCCATGCCCCGGCCAGCCCTGCGCGTCGGGAGCATCCTTCGGACGACGGCCATACGTCGGCCCGCCGCAACTGTTGTAGACGGGGATCGCGTCTCGCACCGGCCCGCCGAGCAGCTTCCACACCGGCTGCTTCGTCAACTGCCCGAGAATGTCCCACAGCGCGAGGTCGATCGCCGAGATGGCCCGCAACTCACAGCCCCTCACGCCGAACGCCGTGCCGCGTTCGTAGAGGAACCGCCAGTGACTCTCGATGGCGGTGGCATCGGCGCCGAGCAACCGCCGCGACATCCAGTCATGCAGCGTCGCCGCGACGGCGTGAGGAACGTAGTAGGTCTCGCCGTGCCCGATGACCGGCGTGCCGTCGACCGTGCCCGCGTCGGTATGAATCCGCAGCAGCATGATCCCGGCCATGATGTCGTGCGGGATCAGCGTCTCAATCGCGACGATCCGCGGTCCGTGGCGAAAGGCATGCTGCTGCGTGGGACTCGACGCACGGGACAGGAAGTCGGGAGAGGCCTGATCGGCGGGGGATGAGTTCATCGGGTTCTCACGGTGAAGGTTTGACAACTCCGCCGGCCGGGTCAGGATCGGCGCATCAATCACGGTCGGGTTCGATCCTGTTGCCGCTAGCCAGCAGCGACAGCCACACCAGGATGGGCAGAACAATGGGGGCAGAATGATGAGGAAACCGAATTCGTGTTTCTCTTCATCGTTCTGCCTCCATTGTTCTGCTCGTCCGTTTCGATTTCAGGCAGTTGCTGAAGCGCCGATCCTAAGTCCGGTTTCGGAACGGGGTCAGGCACTCGCATCGGTGCGCTCAACTCAGGGGGACTGCCGGAATCGAATCTCGCCACCGACCATGACCGTGCGCACCTGGCCGGTGACGGGTCGGCCGCCGAAGGGGGTGTTGCGGCTCTTCGAGCGAAACTGCTGCGGGTCGATGGTCCACGTCGCGGCCGGGTCGAGGAGCGTCACATCGGCCGGCGCGCCGATCGCGAGTGTGCCGGCCTCGCTCAGCTTGAGGATGCTCGCCGGGCCGGTCGTCAGCTTGGCGATCAGCTCCGGCCAAGTGAGTCGCTTCGTATCGATCAGCATCTGCACGCAGAGGGGCAGTAGTGTTTCGAGGCCCACGACTCCGAAGGGGACCAGGTCGAGTTCGCGGTCCTTTTTCTCGGCCGCGCAGGGTTGATGATCCGCCGAGATCGCGTCGATGGTGCCGTCGGCCAGTCCGGCGATCAGGGCTTCCACGTGCTCGCGACTGCGCAGCGGTGGCATCACCTTGAAGTTCGCGTCGTAGTCCTGCATCGACTCATCGGTGAGGGCGAGATGATGCGGAGTCACATCGCAGGTGACGGCAATGCCGCGCTGTTTGGCTCGCCGGACCTGTTCGACAGCGCCGGCGGTCGAGATCGACATCAGATGGACTCGACCGCCGGTCAGTTCCGCCAGCGCGATGTCACGGCCGACCAGAATGTCTTCGGCAGCGGCAGGCATGCCACGCAGACCGAGCAGCGTCGAATAGTAACCTTCGTGCATCACGCCCCCCGCCGTCAGGGTCGGATCCTGCGGGTGCGAGAAGATCGGCCGGTCGAACATGCGGGCGTATTCGAGAGCCCGCCGCATGATCTCCGCACTGCGGATCGGGGACTTCGCGTCGGTGAAGGCGGCCGCGCCGCAGCGGGCGAGCTGGCCGAGGTCCGCCAGTTCCTCACCGGCATGTCCGCGCGTGACGGCTCCCAACGGATGAACGCGACAGTTGCCCGCTCGCTTGGCTTGCAGCACGATGTACTCAGCGGCCGAGGCACTGTCGACAACTGGCCGCGTATCCGGAAGCGCGGCGATCGTCGTGAAGCCGCCCGCCAATGCCGCCGCCGTGGCGGTGGCCGTCGTCTCATCCTCTTCAAAACCGGGATCGCGCACGCCGACGTGCGTGTCGATGAAGCCGGGGCAGACGATCAGGCCGCCCGCGTCGAGAACTTCATCGGCCGAGCCAAGGCCCGTGCCGATCTCGGCGATCCGACCATCGCGGATCAAGACGTCGCAGACACGATCGAGGTCTCGACCCGGATCAATCACGCGACCGCCGCGAATCAGGAGGCTGCTCATACGAGGACCCTCTCCGTGCGCGAGGCGGTCGGTGAATCGAGACGCTTCGCCGCCTCATGCATCAGCGACAGGCAGGCCATGCGGACGAACAGGCCGTTCGTCACCTGATCGAGGATCACGCTGCGGTCTCCGTCGGCGACGTCCGGGGTCAGTTCGACACCGCGATTGATCGGGCCGGGGGCGAGGATCAGCACGTCCTTCCGGGCGCGGCGGACTCGCTCGCCGTTCATGCCGAAGAAATGGGCGTACTCGTAGATCGACGGGAAGAACGCGCTGCGCTGCCGCTCGGCCTGGATGCGGAGCAGGTTGATCACGTCGGTCCGCTCGACGACGTCATCGAGATCGTGACTTACTTCGACGCCATTTTCGCCGAGCCGCTCGACCTCGGGAGGGATCAGCGTCGCCGGGCCGCAGACGATCACCTTCGCCCCCAGCTTCGTCAGGCCCCAGATGTTCGAGCGGGCGACGCGGCTGTGCAGGATGTCGCCGACCAGGGCCACCGTCAGCCCGGCGATCTGCCCGCGATGTTCGCGAATCGTGAGGATGTCGAGCAACCCCTGCGTCGGGTGTTCGTGAGTCCCGTCGCCCGCGTTGATGACGCCGGCGTGCAGGTGCTTCGCCAGATGATGCGGTGCGCCGGACGTGCTGTGCCGAACGACCATCTGCGTCACGCCCATCGCCTCGATGTTGCGGGCGGTGTCGATGAATGTCTCGCCCTTCGTCAGACTGCTGCCCGTCGCGGTGAAGTCGACCGTGTCGGCCGAGAGCCTCTTCGCCGCGAGGCCAAAGCTGGTCTTGGTGCGCGTGGACGGCTCGAAGAAGAGATTGCCAACGGTCACTCCCTTGAGGTGCTCCAGTTTGGTGCAGCCGTCGGAGAACTGTCGCTTGAAATCGTCCGCGCGATCGAGAATCAACGTCAACTCGGCGGCGGACAAGTCCTGCAAACCAAGCAGATGCTTGCGGGACCAGACGACGGGTGGCGAGGCGGACGGTGAAGAAGCGGCAGGCATGGCCCGATGCTACCAACCGCGCGCGAAGTCCGTCAAACTTGGCCCGTCACCAGCAGGGCCATCGCTTTTTTAACGTAGGGTGGGACCAGCTCGCTTCGAGCGCCGGCCCACCATGAAGAAACTTCGAGAATTGCTGGTGGGCCGGCGCGGC
>JANODP010000274.1:0-9477 GCA_031412755.1 Schlesneria sp.
ACGCCTGATCCGGCCGCCATGCCCGATAAGTCTTCTCGCTCACGCCCAACCTCCCTGCCAATCCATCCGTTCCATCGGCCCAAAAAAAGTCGTGCGACTCTATAGCAGGCTCGGTTGCGGATTACCAAGACAGGCTCCTAGCAGCAGGATTCCTCGTGAGCCGTCTGCCGCTCTCGGTGTTCGTGGGTGGACTTTCGATTCCGGCGTGTATCGCTCCCCCAGCAGCAGCCCTGCTGTGGCGACTGTTACTCGACCCAAGTAACGGGGTGGCAGTTTGGTGGATACCACCGTCGTTCGACTGGACTCGGTATCCTCTTGCGGCGCAACTCCTTGTTGCTATGGCCGATACGTGGCAGTGGATGCCGACCCTTGCCTTGCTGATCGGGCTGTGGCTTTCCCGCATAGACGCTCGATTGAATGCCATGGCCTTGCTGGATGGGGCCGGGCGATGGCGGTTGGCGTGGCGTATCCGCTTGCGGCCAATGCTTCCGTTTATTGGATTGTTGTCAGCGTTCCGCTTTGCGGACCTGATCCGCATCTTCGACATCCCGTTTGTCCTGACTGCCGGGGGGCCCGGCAGTGCAACGGAGTTCATCTCAATCTACTCCTACCGCTACTCGCTTGAGTTCCTCCGACCGGTCATCGGCACGGCGGCCGGTCTGGTCGCGTTCTTGCTTGCGATGGTTCCGACGGTCGGCGTGTTGCTGTTCTCGTGGAGGAAGGCGGAGCTCGAATGAAGCGTGCCCTGTTATCCGTGATTGCCTGGGGGCTGTTGGCCAGTTGGACGCTCGTGCCTTTGGCGTGCGTGTTCGGGATGTCTTGGTTCGGGCCCCGGGCGGGAGCTCGCGTTGAGTCCGATGGCGGGGACATCGACATCGGCTCGGGTCTGCCGTGGCTGCGATCGTCAGAGGGAGCGGATGTGCGAAATGCGTTTCGGAACAGTTTCACAGTGGCTACGCTGACCGCGATGCTGGTCGTGGGCTGTGGCGTCCCTGCCGGATACGTTCTCGGAGCGCGATGGAAAGTGCGCGCACCAACCCTTGCCGGGCTGGTACTCGGCAGGGCTCTGCCGTCCTGTGCAGTCGTGATGCCAATACTCAGCTTCTGTTTGGCCCTGCGAATCACTGGCTCGCCGCTGATCCTGGTCGTCCTTCACTCCATGTTGGTATTGCCGCTTCTCGTCGCGCTTGTAGCCCGACAGCCGTGGGACCAACTCCGGTTGATCGAGCAGGCTGCCTACCTTGACGGTGCGGGGCCAGTCCGCGTCAAGGTGCAGCTCTGGACCGCGGCCGTGTTGCCAACAATTACGTTCGGGTTCATCCTGGCGTGGCTTGAGTCGTGGAAGGAGTTTGGCTTCAGTGTAATGCTCATGAACGGTGACTCTACGACCCTGCCAGTAGTCATGGCGGGATTCGAGTCGATCCGGGGTGTCAACTGGGGGCGGATGGCCACTACGCTGCTTATCGCTGTTCTGCCGTCGGTCGGCTTCGCGCTGTGTATCGCGGCGTTGACAAGACGGTATTTCAGATCTATTGGCTCACACGGCTGGTAGAGCTAGGGCGTAAAGGCGGGCAACCGATGCTAAGTGATTCACCACCCCAAGCCGGCTTTCAACTTGATGGCGTGGGATATCGATACCCAGGACAGCAGTCTGCGGTACTGAACGAGATCACATTGGACCTGCCGCAGTTTCAGTTTTACGCTCTTGTCGGTCCATCTGGTAGCGGCAAAAGTACGCTGCTTCGGCTGCTCGCGGGGATCGACCAGCCGACTACTGGGAAAGTGCGTTGGGGTGGGAGGGAGGTCAAGGCGACTGTTCCTCGAGACCGTCACTTCGGCATCGTCTTTCAGGACGCTCCCCTTTTTCCAGAGCGAACCGTCGAAGCGGTCGTCCGATTTCCGTTGGACAGTGGACGAACACCAAGAACCGGCACCGCAGAACAGTCCGTGAACCAAGCGCTAGAAATGTTGGGGTTGCTTGCCATACGGAACCGGCATCCGTCCACGTTATCAGGAGGTGAGCGGCAGCGGGTAGCTCTCGCTCGGTTACTCGTCTGGACTCCAAAAGTGATGCTTTTAGACGAGCCACTCTCGGCCGTCGATCACGACCGCCGGCCCGACCTTATCAGGCTGCTCCGCGACATCCAGCGGAAGAGCCAGAGCACTGTTGTGTACGTAACACACGATCAGATCGACGTGTTCGCTGCCGCCGACAAGGTGGCTGTATTGACCGGAGCCACGATCCGACACATCGACGTCCCCGAGAACGTATACCGCGAGCCTTCCACTGTCCTGGTTGGCCGCTTGATTGGCGATGGTTCGCTAAGTTTGATCAGAGGTCGGCTTTTCCTGGGAGATGGAGAGCGGGGTGTGGTTACCATCTCGCCTGAGTTCACCGTCTTAGGCAAACTCCGCCGACCTCGGGGCGGTGAGAGAACGATTACATCCGGCGAAGTCAGCGTCGGCTTCAGGCCGGAAGACATACAATTGATGAGCGGCTTACAAGTTGGCAATTCGCTTATACCACCAGCATCGTTTCGAGCTGTTGTCTGCTCATGCTTCTTTGTTGGCAGCCGTTATCTCGTGAAAATTAATGCAACCGTCGGCACTTTTTTTGTCTGGCATCATGAACGCCTGCAACCCGAACATACGATACACTTTTCGGTGAAGTCAAGCGGCCTCCCGCTGTTTGACGTATCGAGTGATCGCCTTATTGGCATACTGGACTCCGCTGACTCGTAGCGGTCCATTGTTATCCCGACCGGGACAAGCCTGGCGGAAATCACGCGGCGTTCGTGTCGATGCTGTGTCGGCGATGATGGGTTACAGATTTCCGTTGGACTCGCACCAGCAGGACCAACAATGGTGAGCTACCAAGATCGCCACACTGCATCGCTTCGCCCTCCGTTCCGGCTTGGTCAGGACGGAAGCAATGACTCTTCAGCTGAATCATTTGCGAAACAAATCCATAATCGAGACTACAATTTCATCGCTCGGTCGGTGACCACAGGCAGAACGCCGCGCCAAACACGACATGCGGGCTAGGATCTGGGGGCGGTAGGATGTATACGATCACTTGCCCGTCTTGCAGGTATTTGGTCATTCCACCATCACAAAACACCAGTTAGGCTTCCGTCTCACCAGTCAACTTTGGTACAATGTGGGTCGTGGCGGGTTTTGCTATCGCACCAGCAAGAGACAGGCTTGCCGAACAAGCAGTGCAACCCGACGTGCGTGCGGCCTACCGTTTCGGGAAAACTGATCGTCGCGTGAACGCACACACGCCGATTAATCTGGGCGTTGGGCTGTTAACAAACATACTTTGATTCACTGCTTAGTTAGTTCAGAATGATTAAATTATCATCGAGTGTGTGCCGTACTAGCCGGAACTGACAAATTCAAAGAGAGGGTAACTGATATGTCTGATAACAAAGATAGCAAAGACAATGCTCTTCGTGGAGCAGTTGCTACAGGTGCAGCTGTAACTGCTGGTCATATAGCAGGAACAGCCGTAAGTGCCGCTGCTATTGCAGTTGGTGGACTTGCTGGCGCATTGGCGGCTCCAGTTCTAATTGGAGTCGCCTTGTACCAAATGGGGAAAGCTTGTGATTCTTCAAAGGATGCATCGGAAAAGTAAGGAACATACTGTTCCAAGTGCTTTCAGTAGCTGTCCTTTGTGCGTAGCGTAAAGAGGCGCCTCATTCGCGTGTTGGGCTCGCATTTATGAGTTTGGTGGCGGTGCCAGAGAGACTTGGGAGATGCAAGCGTGTGGGTCGGCTTGCAGGGTCCGGCTTATTGTGCGACGGCCCAGCAGTTCCGATTGACGAAAATGAAGCCCCGAGCGTCATGCTCGGGGCTGTCGAAGAGTGGGGTGTCGGTGTCAGGCGGCCAAGCCCAGAAGCTTGGCCACTTTCTGATCGGCGTCCATGCGATCACCGGCGTAGGTCAGGCTCACGTTCTGCTGGGCCAGTGTATCGACCAGATTCCAAAGCGTGAACGGCTTTCCGGCATCACCGAGTTGCTTGATGGCTCGTGTGACCGCTTGTTTGCCAAGACCGTGCTTGAGGAGCGATTTCGTGACCTCGTCGGCGTCCGTGCCGAGTTGTTCCTGCATCGACTTGCGGATCAGAACGACAAACGCGTCGCGGCACTGTTCTCGCTTACCAGCTTGCAGTTCGATGAGGCGACGTACCTCGTTCAGTGACTCGCGCACGTTGCCCGTGTGCTTGCGCGTGAACTCGGTCACGTCCATCACGTCCCACACGATGTGGTTGCAACAGACCTTCTGAAACCAGAATGTTTGAATGCCGAGCGACCGCTTTCCGACTTCACTGTTCCACACGAAGAAGCCTGGTGCGAACTGCTCATCCCCAACCTCGATCCAACCGGTCGGGTCGATGAGGAATGCAAACAGATCCTGCTCTCCACAGTAGAGGCCGGTAGCCTCGTTGAATGCGGTCTGCGGCGGACCATAATCTCCCGCCACTTCGCGCACAGCGGTGAGCAAGTCGACGTTCCAGAGTCGGCTGTACGTCACTCCATGCACCGAGCGAAGTCTGTCTCCCGTCGCGAGCAGTTGCAGTGGCCAGTCCCCCTGCGGCATCGTTTCGCGCAGAACGCGGCTGGCTGTGTCGCCTGAGACTCGGTTCACCGTGTCCTTGCTGACCATCGATAGTCGACAGAGTTGCGAGAAGCTCCAGTCGTTGAGCCGGAACGATCCCTCGCTTTCGGTGCGCAATTGCACCTGCCCGAAGTCGTCTTCGATGATCTGCAGTTGCCTCGGCGGTTTCCAAAGATCGCGGGATTCCCGCTGTTGCTCCCGACAGTAATCGATGAGCGAGTCGAGCGATGAAAATCGTTCGTCGGGGGCACGGCGATACATTTCACGCTGCGCCAGCATCAAAGTTGCCATGACAAGTCTCCTGAATGTGAAAGACCAAACACCGGCGAAGGACCATCCTTCGAACCGTGCCTGCTCGAACGTGAGCAGACGACGAAAGAATGCCTGCGGTTGGGAGACTAGCGCAATTGACACTTTTGTCGTTTGATGGCGTGATGAACTTTGCAAGGCTGTGCCACAGTCCGCCCTCAAATGCTCTGGGCAACGCATCCGGGATGACACTCGACACGACAGCGGTCTCGTGCGAACACGAGCCCGGTGAACGTGACACTCGTTATCGCTTGGCTCGTTTTCGAGCCTGTTTGACATCGACCAGCACGAAGAGGCAAGTCGTGTGGGCGATATTGCGATGCCACGTCTTGCCCAAGTTCGGGTGGCCAATGGTCGTCGGCGGTGCCCCTCGCTTGTCGAGCCAGTCCAACAGTCCCTCGGCCAGTTCTTCTGCGCGATCCCAGTCTTTGACCAAGCGGGCCTCCAACATTTCCGTCCAAGCAACGTGCGGGTCCATAGGATGCGTCCTCAATGCGGGCGTGTGAACGAGCGAAACGCTCGGAGTCCTGCTCCACGCTGAACAGGGTTCGACCGTAGCGCGGGAGCTAACACGGCGCAAGCCGCACAACTCGACGCACTGAGCGATCGGGAGGGACGCCTCAAGAGAAAGTAGACGCACGACTTGGTTGTCCATGTCGTTGACGGGAGACCTGACGGATGAGGGAGCCTCGTTTGGGATTCAAGCGGGGTGGGGGCAGGGTGGTCATCGAAAACGTGTGTGGGGTTCCTTCCACCAGCAGCCGGAGATAGCCGTGATACTTGGGAATGCGCATCAGGTCTTCGGTGGTCAGGCTCTCACCGAGCAGTTCCGTGAGGACGGCGGCATCGCGGGGACCGACGGTCATGCAGAGCGTCGAACCGCAGTTGCCCAATACTCCGGCCAGCGTGGCGGGGTCGAGTTGTTCCAAAAGTTGCGTGGAAAGGACGTAGCTCGTGCGGTACTTCCTCGATTCGGCGAGGGCATCGGCCATCGTGGTATTGCCGGGAGCCAAGTAGGAATGAAATTCATCGATCACGACGACGGCATCGGGGCGTTCCTCTTCCGGGACATTGGCACGGCTCATGGCGGCGACTTGCAGGCTGGAGAGCAGCAGTGAGCCGAGTAACGTCGAGGCATCGTGCCCAACTGTTCCCTTCGACAGGTTGCAGAGCAGAATCTGCGACCGGTCGAGAATAGGCCGGAGTTGAATCCCCTTCTCTGTCGCCCCGAGGATCGCCTGCAACCGCTCGTTTGTAGTGAACGCTCCGACCTTGTTTTGGAGACTGGCAAGATACTGCGTGCGGTCCCGCTCGTGCCAGCGGTCGAACTCGGTCAGCCAGAAGGATTGAACGGCGGAGTTCGTGACACCGGCCACGACCGACTTTCGGTAGTTCGCGTCGGTCAGCAGTCGCTGCACGGCGATGAGCGAAGCATCGCGGCGGCCGATCAGTGACAAGAGGCTGCTGCGGAAGATGTGAAGCATTCGGGGGGCGGTCGTTTCGTCGAATCCGAACACGTTCTTGAACGCGGTCAGAACTCCGTCCGCGACCAGGGTCGGATCACTCCCCGGTGGACCGATGAGCGGATTGAAACCGACCGGAAATGCCCGATCACTCGCATCGAACAGAATCACGTCATTGGTGCGGCGTGGGGGGATGAACTCCAGGACTTCCTCGACGAGTTGTCCGTGAGGATCGACCAGCACGACGCCCCGATTCTGTTCGATCTGCTGGACGACGACGTTCTGCAAGAAATTGCTTTTGCCGGAGCCGGTCTTGCCGATGACGATCAAGTGCCGCCGCAAGTCGTCGAGGTGAATGCCGAACTGGTCCCTCTGTTGACGGAACACGACGCGACCGAGCAACGTCACAGGTCGATGGGGTGATACGGAAGGCAACCGGAGTGGCGGTTCGACTTCGCGGAATTGCGATGATTCGACACGGGCAATGGCCCGCTCGGTCTCCGCCAGGGGATGCCAAAGCGATGAGACTTCGCTGGGGCCGAGCAAGAATCCTCGTCGGAGTTGGGCTCGTGCATGGCGTGACTGAATGGCGACGAAGGCTGCTTCGGCAGTTGCGAACTGCCCGAACGCACCGGCGATCTCGCGGAGTTTGCGGCGTGCAAAGTCCTCGGCATCGATGGGACCGAAAATTTCGATCCGCAATCGGCACTCGAAGAGGGGTCCGGTCAGTTTGTCGCTCAGGGGAGGTTCGTGGGCCGAACGGCTGATCGCTCGAAGCAGCAACCGCGACAAGAGGCGACGTCCTCTTTGCGGATGCGTTGCGAGGGCGAGATAGCGGCGACGCAGTTCGTGAGTGAAGAACCGTCGTGCGGACTGCCGATGAATCCGTTCGGCATGATGAACCGTCCGATGCGAGGCGGGCTTCAGGCTCAATCGAATCGAACACTCGATCCGTCCCGACCGCCCTGATCGCAGAGCCGAAAAGACAGCGCCCAGCGGATCGACGAACCGGCCAGCCACGCTGTCGTGAAAGGTGTCCGATGTGCGAAGCGTGAAGGTATCTGGCGTCCACCAGAGTTCGCTGGCCCAGCGGTTTTGAGAGTGACGCGGAGTGGCCTCGTCCAGCGGAACAATCGAACAACCGGGATAGCCGTCGAGCAACGCTTCGCGAAACAATGCCCGCAATTCATCCGGACACTCGACCGCCAGTCCGACCTCGCCCCGCTCAGTCCGGACCTGCAACTCGATCCCCCGTCGTGCTGGATCTGCTCGATGTAACAACCGTAGCAGCGATTCGGTGTAGACCGGACCGCGTTCGTTGTTCGCCGGCGGTCGGATGGAAAGCCGCATGGAAGAACAAAAGATTTCCCGCTCCCTTCGACGGAATGCCACTTCGGGAGCGGGCCCGCCGGAACTCGCACCCGCACCGGTCCCCGCGTCCCGGAACTACCGAGGGTTTTCGGCTCGGTTCCGTCGGGGGTACTGAAGAGACGCCACCTCATTCGGCAACTCTGACGGACGTTTGGCGGGGGAAGCGGGTGTCCGCGCAGTCACGAACGAGCCGGGTCGAGCGGAGTCGATCGAAGGGATGAGTACTTTAGCAGACACCGCTGGCGATCTTCACTTGGCGGGATCTCGCCTCTGTGGTGGCTCGCGCAATTGGAACGAGTGCCCGCTTCAGTCCCCGGTGATCAGTGAGCAAGGCGTCGCCGCTTGGGTCGTCGCTGTTCAGATACTCGTCAAGCGCGATACCGACGAAGACGGTCCGTTGTGGGTTTCGCATGACTCGGCCCGCGAGGTCGAGGATGTGAGTCAGCCGGTCCCGACTGCGGGTGGTGACGAACAGCACGAGGTACCGTTGCGGGTCGAGGGCTGCGAACTGCGATTGGTGGGCGTCATAGCCGCGCAGCTTCCGCTCGATTGATTCGACATCCAGTCGAGAACGGACTCGCTCGGTTCCGTTGTCGAGTTCAATGCAGTAGTGAAGCAACCGGCCGTCGGACGTGTGCAACTGGAACGCACAGTCGGGCACGACGATGAAACCTCCCGCCTCCAGCGTGACACTGTTCTCGCGGGCGAAGTGCCGCACGGCAATCCCCTGCCGATGAGCCGCCACGAATGTCTGCACCAGAAAATCTCCCAGGCACCGCGTGTGATGATGGTGTCCGGGGGCTATCGCCTCGAAGAACCGCCGCGTGGGAAGGGTCGCCTCATCTCCTTGAAGCCATTGATAGCTCGCACGGGTCAGCTTCCAGTAGTGCGGGGCTCCGCCGCGTCCGACAGTCGCCAGCGGCCAACTTTGCAAAAGCCCTGCCTCGCGCAGTTGTTGCAACCGACGCCGGAGCAACCGGTCCTGGGTGAATGGTTCGGCGAATGTGGCACTCAACCGAAACAATTGGTCGGTAGAAAAAGGATGCCGGTCGATGGCCTCGAAGAGAGCCACGTCACGCGGCGTGAGCTGACACCAGTGGCCGTGACTGCGGGAGATTCGCGTTGGCATCGTTCGTCAGGCAGTGTAGCGTGCAACTGAAACTGTTCCGATCAGTTCCGCTTGCACCGTGAACCAAAAGCGTGGCTACATCGACGGCGTGGACGACCTAATCGCGCAGACTTCGGTCGAGCAGGTGCTGAGTTATTTTCAGCAGCCACTCCCCACGAAGGCCACCGGCGAACATCGAATGCCGTGCGTCTTCAACGAAGGCTGCAACGACAGCAGCTATGGGGCACTCACCGTCAATCTGTCCGATCCCGCTCGCGTGATTTACTGCCACGTCTGCCAAGTGCGGGGCAACCTCCTCACACTGATTCATGGGCTCACCCACCATCGCCCGCCCACCGGTGGCCGACTGCGTGGTGAAGAGTTCAAAGCGGCCGTCGCGATGCTGCAGCAGATTTGCGGTGGTGCCCGGCCAGAGAACTCGTCCGCAGTGAATCCGCCCGATCAATCGGAGACAACGCCGACTCCCCCACTGTCTCCTCCCCCCCTGTTTGGACCGGAGTCAAGGGTAACAGGTGTTCGGGGACATGGGTGACACATTCCTCCTACTCTTGAATGGGGGTGGAAGGGACGGAGTGAGCGGAGCG